>JBJMTR010000455.1:0-5419 GCA_045811565.1 Bradyrhizobium sp. | reverse complement strand
AGCACGTCGTCGAGCGACGCGCGGCCAAGCGCCACGACATCGGGCCAGCGTGCGACGAACTTTTCGAAATACGGCCCGACGGTTTTGACGCCGGTCTGCTGCAGCATGATTTCCGAGAGCCAGACCCGGTACGGGTCGGCCCGCTCACCTGCCGGCACCCGCCACGGCAGCCGGCGGCGATGCCGGTCGTACCACGCTAGCAACAGCGCGGGACGATCGGCGCTGCTGTCCTCGACGGTCTGCTTCTGGTTGATTGCTCGCAATGGGGGCACACCTCATTTTAAGATCGGATTCGAGCGATGGCTAGATTGCAGGCTATAACGCGATGCGTTATGGTCTGCTATGTCTTCTGAATCAGGCGAGTGCTTGGCAATTTCCGTTTTCCACCGGGTAATCGACTCGAGGCGCTGAACGCTGATCGGCAAGGACAGCATTCGATCCGAATCAATGATCAGTGGCGGATCTGTCTCGTGTGGATGAGGAGGACCGATGCATGTTGAAATCGTCGACTATCACGTCCAGGAGTGGACTGCTTCACAATCCACATCCTGGCGAAATCCTGCTTGAAGAGTTCCTCAAGCCGATGGGGCTCAGCCAGAACGGGTTGGCACGGGCAGTTCACGTCGCGCCACGCCGCATCAACGAGATTGTGCTGGGCAAGCGCGACATCACTGCCGATACCGACCTTCGGCTCGCGCGGTATTTCGGTTTGTCGGAAGGATTCTTTCTTGGCCTGCAGATGGATTACGATCTGATGCAGCGACGCCGACAGATCGACCGCGATCTGAAAGCCATCCGTCCACGCGCGGCGTAAACGCGGAATGCCGACGCCAGCAGCGGTGATATAAAGCCCCATGTCCAGACCCCGCTCGATCAGTGCAAAGCCGCTTTCCGTCCTGCTCAGCGACGTGTTTTCCGACGCCTACGCGAAACAGGGGTTTGCCGCGCGCGAATTGGTGACGCGCTGGGCGGAAATCGCCGGCCGCGACATCGCTGCTCATTCCGAGCCGCTGAAGATGCAGTGGCCGCGGCCGGTGGAAGGGCAGCCGCAGGAACCGGCCACGCTGGTGCTGCGGGTGGAGGGGCCGATGGCGCTGGAGATTCAGCATTCCTCTGACGTCATCCTGGAACGGGTGAACCGCTTCTTCGGCTGGCATGCGGTGGGTCGGCTGGCGCTGCGGCAGGCGCCGCTGTCGCGCCGCGATCGGCCGGCGCCGCCGCGCGCGCCGGACCCTGACGCGGTTGCGGAAGTCGCAAAGACCCTCTCCTCGGTCGAGGACGAGGAACTGCGCGCCGCGTTGGCGCGGCTGGGCGCCTCGATCAAGCGAAATTGAGCCTTTTGCGCGCGCAGACTGTCGCAACCCGCCATTGCCACCATTATCGTTTCAAGCTAGCGAAGGCTTCTTTTTAGGACCCTTCAGGCGTGACCGCCAATTCGGGAGCAGACCTTGATCATCACGCGCCGCGCCTTCACCGCCGCTTTGTCGCTGACCGGGCTTGCCGCCTTGATCGGCATCTCGCCGCTGCGCCTGATCACGGATGCGATGGCGCAGAGCGCCGCGGATGTGGCAAAACCGCAGTCGTTGCCGGACATGGCGCTTGGCCCCGCCAACGCGTCGGTGACGATCACCGAATACGCCTCGATGACCTGCCCGCATTGCGCGAACTTCAACGAAGCGGTGTTTCCGAAGATCAAGTCGGCTTACATCGACAGCGGCAAGGTCCGTTATGTGTTCCGTGAGTTCCCGCTCGACATCAAGGCGGCAGCCGGGTCGATGCTGGCGCGCTGCATCGCCAAGGACGACGCCCCGAAATACTTTGCCGTCATTGACCTGCTGTTCCGTCAGCAGAACGAGTGGGTAACGAAGAATACCACGGAGACGCTGACCCGGATCGGCAAGCAGGCCGGACTCACCCAGCAACAGGTCGAGGGTTGCCTGAAGGACCAGGCGCTCCTGGACAAGATCGCGGCCGACCAGAAATTCGCCAACGAGGTGCTGAAGGTCAACTCGACGCCGACCTTCTTCCTCAATGGCGAGATGCTGAAGGGCGAAACCTCATTCGACGAGTTCAGCAAGCGCATTAATTCGCTGTTGAAAAGCTGATTCCAACCGGATTCCATACCGTCGCGTAAGCCTCACAAAAGCCTTGGGAAAAGCCCCCTGGGCCGGTTGCTCTTAAGCCCCGGCCTCGCCATTGTCGCGGCCCATGAGAGCCGCACCGAGCGACTCGTCCACACACCGACATTGCCTTCTATGGTATTGTCACGGCAGGGAGATTCGCGCCCGGCCAACAGAGAACTGCGTTCATGAAACTCACGCGCCTCCGCCTCCACGGTTTCAAGTCGTTCGTCGAACCCACCGACTTCGTGATCGAACCCGGCCTCACCGGCGTGGTCGGGCCGAACGGCTGCGGCAAATCGAACCTGGTCGAGGCGCTGCGCTGGGCGATGGGCGAGACCTCGCACAAATCGCTGCGCGCCGCCGATATGGACGCGGTGATCTTTGCCGGTTCCGGCAACCGTCCGGCTCGGAACCATGCCGAAGTGGTGATGACGATCGATAATACCGACCGTTCGGCGCCGGCCGCGGTGAACGATCGCGAGATCCTGGAAATCTCGCGCCGGATCGAGCGCGAGGCGGGCTCGGTCTACCGCATCAACGGCCGCGACGTGCGCGCTCGCGATGTGCAGATCCTGTTTGCCGATGCCGCCACCGGCGCACGTTCGCCGGCGCTGGTTCACCAGGGCAAGATCGGCGAGATCATTCAGGCCAAGCCTGAACAGCGCCGCCGGGTACTGGAAGACGCCGCCGGCGTCGCCGGACTTCACGCCCGTCGCCACGAGGCGGAACTCCGCCTCAGGGCCGCCGAGACCAACCTCACCCGCGTCGAGGATGTGATCGGCCAGCTAGCCGGCCAGATGGACGGCTTGAAGAAGCAGGCACGGCAGGCGATCCGCTACCGCGAAGTCGCAGCCAAGGTGCGCAAGGCCGAAGCCACGCTGTTCCATCTGCGCTGGATCGAAGCCAATGCCGACGTGGCGGAATCCGCGCATACCCATGACCTCAATGTGCGCGAGATGGCCGAACGCACCCGCGAGCAGGCCGAGGCCGCCCGCATCCAGGCGATCCGCGCGTCCGAACTGCCGGCGCTGCGCGAGAATGAAGCTCGCGCCGCAGCCGGGCTGCAGCGGCTCAATAATGCCCGCGAGCTGCTCGATCGCGAGGAAGAGCGCGCCAAGGAACGCGTCGCCGAGCTTGACCGGCGTCTCACGCAGTTTTCCGCCGATATCGCGCGCGAACAGCAGCAGACCTCGGACGCGGACGTCGCGCTGCAGCGCCTCGATACCGAAGACGCCGAACTGAAAGAAGAGATCAAGTCGCGGGTCGAGAAGCGCTCTGGCGTCGATGAGCGCGTCTCGGAAGCCGAAGCGACGCTGGCGGCAACTGAACGTCAATTCACCGAACTGACCACCCAGCTCGCCGATCTAACGGCGCAGCGCAATCAGCTCGAAGCCGGCGTGCGTACCCACCGCGACCGCCTGGCGCGTCTCGATCAGGAAATCGCCAACGTCGAGGCCGAAGAGCAGAAGCTCGCGCAGGAAACCGGCAATCTCGGCGATCTCGCCGCGCTTGCCGGCGCCATGGAGACCGCGCAACAAGGCCTTGCCGAGTCTGAAGCTGCGGCGCAGGCCAGCGAAACCCATCACGTCGCCGCGCGGCAAACGCTGGAGGCCTCTCGCGGGCCACTCACTGACGCGGAAAAGCGCGTGCAGCGGCTCGAGACCGAAGCGCGCACGATTTCCAAAATCGTCAACGGCGAAACCAAGAATCTGTGGCCGCCGATCATCGATGGCATCACCGTCGCCAAAGGCTACGAGAAAGCCATCGGCGCCGCGCTCGGCGACGATCTCGACGCCCCCGTCGATCCCTCAGCGCCGATGCGCTGGACCAATGTTGGCGTCACCGAGGGTGACCCGGCGCTGCCCGAAGGCGTCGAGTCCCTCGCCGACCATGTCCAGGCGCCGCCGGAATTGGCGCGCCGCCTGGCGCAGATCGGCGTGGTTTCAAAAGAGCGCGGCGCGGAGCTGGTGTCACAATTGAAGACCGGCCAGCGGCTGGTGTCGCTGGAAGGCGACGTCTGGCGGTGGGACGGCTTTGTCACCGCGGCGCATGCCCCGACCGGCGCGGCACGGCGTCTCGCCGAGCGCGCCCGACTAGTCGATATTGAGCACGAACTCGAGCAGGCCCGCATAGACGCTGCCGCCAAGCGTCAGGCGCTGGAGACCGCCGAAATCGAACTGAAAGCTGCCTCCAGCGCCGAGTCCGCCGCCCGCGAGGCTTGGCGCGCCGCGCAGCGCGAGGCTGATGCCGCGCGCGAACGCCATGCCGCGACCGAGCGCGAGATCAACCGTCACGCCGCGCGGAAATCGGCACTCGCGGAAGCACACAGCCGCCTCGCCGCCGACCGCATGGAAGCCGATGCCGCGCACGAAAACGCGACCGCGGCGCTCATTGGATTGCCGCCGAGCCACGACACCGAGACCAAGCTCGCCGCCGTCCGCGCCGACATCGAGAGCCATCGCCGCCTGGCAGCGCAGGTGCGTGCCGAGGCACAGGCGCTGGCGCGCGAGGCGGAACTGGCCGATCGGCGCGTGCAGGCGATCCTCGCCGAGCGCAGCGAATGGCAGAACCGCAGGCAGAGCGCAGCTTCGCAGATCGCCACCATCGAAGCCCGCGTCACCGAAGTTACGGCCGAGCGCACCGAGCTTGCGAACGCACCGGCGGTGTTTGCGGAAAAGCGCAGCGCGCTGATCAGCGAAATCGAACACGCCGAAAATGATCGTCGCGTCGCCGCGGATGCGTTGGCGGCGGCCGAGACCGCGATGGCGGAAACCGACCGCGCCGCCAAGGCCTCCCTGGAAGCGCTCTCCAGCGCGCGCGAAGCTTGCGCCCGCGCCGAAGAGCGCATGGAGGGAACAAAACGCCGCCTTGCCGATGTCGAGCGCGAGATCCACGACATGCTGGAAGTCGAGCCGCAAGGCGTCGCCGCACTGGCCGAAATCGAGCCGGGCATGGAACTGCCGCCGCTCGCCGAGATCGAGGAAAACCTCGAAAAGCTGCGCCGCGACCGCGAGCGGTTGGGCGCCGTCAATCTGCGCGCCGAGGAAGAGCTGCGCGAGGTCGAAACCCAGCACACCACACTGACCACCGAACGGGACGATCTGGTGGAAGCCATCAAGCGGCTGCGCCAGGGCATCCAGAGCCTCAACCGCGAGGCGCGCGAACGGCTGTTGACTTCCTTCGAGACCGTCAACGAGCACTTCAAGCGGCTGTTCGTCGAGCTGTTCGGCGGCGGCGAAGCGGCACTGCATCTGATCGAGAGCGACGATCCGCTCGAGGCCGGACTCGAAATAATT
>JBJMTR010000454.1:0-4146 GCA_045811565.1 Bradyrhizobium sp. | reverse complement strand
TCGGCCGCTTCCGTGATCGGCCGTCCAACCACCAGGTAATCCGCGCCGGCCGCAATCGCACGCGCCGGCGTCATGATGCGCTTCTGATCGCCGGCGGCTGTACCGGCTGGCCGGATACCCGGTGTCACCACACTCATCTGGTGCCCTACGATCTTGCGCAAACTTGCCGCCTCTTCGGGCGAACTGACCAGACCATCGACGCCGAGCACCTGGGCCTGCTGGGCGCGGGCTTCGACGAGATCGGATACGCTGAGGCGATAGCCGGCGGCATGAAGATCGCCGTCGTCATAGGAGGTCAGCACCGTGACCGCGAGGATCTTCAGATCAGACCCCGCGCGCGCCTCGACCGCGGCCTTCATGGTCTGCGGATAGGCATGCACGGTGAGGAAGGTCGCGCCCAGCGTGGCGATGCTCTCGACGCCGCGCGCCACCGTATTGCCGATGTCGTGCAGCTTCAGATCGACAAAGACTTTCTTCCCCCCGCTCGCCAGCTGACGGGCGAGCGGCAATCCGCCGGCATAGGCGAGCTGATAGCCGATCTTGTAAAAATTCACGCTGTCGCCGAGCGTGGCAATCATCGCTTCCGCCGCGCCAATGCCGGGCAGATCGAGCGCCACAATCAACCGGTCTTTCGGAGCGATCCTGGCTGGCTGCATGTCACCTCACATCGTGCGTTGGGAAAGGTCGATGAGTTGCCGCACCAGCGCCTGGAGCGCCTCGATATCGGCGGGATGTTTCAAGTGATCCATGTCGTCATAGGCGTTTTCCGCGAACGACAGCGCGAGCTGGTTTGGAATGACGGTGGCGCGAAGGGCGGAAAGAATAAGACGCAACGCCGCGAGCGCGCGCGTGCCGCCGAGTCGCCCGCCCGAGGCGGCTGCGATCGCAAACACCCGTTCGCGGAATACCTGGCCGCGGGTCTCGTGGGCGTCCTGCACGCGGCTCACCCAATCGATGGTATTTTTGACCAGCGCCGGGACCGAGGAATTATATTCGGGGGTCACGATCAGGACGCCATGATGGGCGCCGATCATGCGCTTGAGATTGACCGCGTTTTTCGGCACGCCGGATTTGGCCTGCAGGTCGCCGTCATAAAGCGGCAGCGGAAAATCCGACAGCGAGATGCGGGTGACCGCGGCGCCCGCTTGCGCCAATTCATGCGCCGCCACGGCCGACAATTTCGCATTGAGCGAGCCGGTGCGAAGCGATCCGGGGATCACGAGGATTTTTAGCGCGGACATATTAGAAATCGCGTTCAGGCTAGTGCCGCTAACCGATAGCTTGCGCGTATTCTATTCGCAAACCGGCCGGCCGATTTTTGCGGAATACGCGCCGATCAGCCTTTGCGATACACCCAGACCCGGGCCGGCGGAAGATTCATCCAGATCCGCTCGGAAGCTTCCGTGGACACGCCCGGCAGCGATTTTGGAATCGGTGGCGCAACCGAGTAGGTAAACTGAACGAAGGGCGCGCCCGGCGCGAGCGCGATGAAAGCATCGCGGATCAGTTTCAGCCGCGTCAGCATCGGTTTTGTCACCAGCGGCAGGCCGGAGACCACGGCGGACGCCGGTACATCCAACGCGCTCCAGAGGGAATCGCGAAGCCTGTAGGCATCGCCTTGCACGACGGTGGCTTGGGGATAGCGGTCGCGCAGCAGCGCGCAGAAGCCCGGATTATACTCGACCAGCACGAGCCGCTTCTGATCTACCCCATGCTCGATCAGCGCGTTGGTGATCGCACCGGTCCCGGGCCCAAGTTCGACGACAGGACCCGCCGATTTGACGTCGACATATTGCGCCATGGTGCGGGCGAGCACCCGGCTCGACGGCATCACCGCGCCCATGTGCAGTGGCTTTTCGATCCATGAACGGAGAAAGCGAACCTCATCGTCGAGACGGGGAGGCTTTTTCAACGCACGCACGGACGATTGCATTGGCATGTCGCTACCAGGCGGGACCGCGCGAGCGGTTGTCAGAAAACAGTCACAAAGACGTATAGGTCAGAGCCGAGACGGTCAAGCAAAACGGTTACGCGCATGGCCCGCCAAAGTGTGAAACGGTTTGGCGATAAGGCCATGCACTGGTTAAATTTTTTAGCGCGGTCGAACCCAGGACCGAACCACTTCTGCCGCCGCGTTATAGGGTGGTGCGGCTACCGAAGAAGTCCTTGACCTTGGTGAAGAAACCCGCCGCCTCTGGCTGGGTCGCACCGGACGACAGTATTTCGAACTCCATCAGCAATTCCTGCTGTTTCTTGGTCAGGTTCTGCGGCGTTTCGACCACGACCTGGACATACATGTCGCCGGTCTGGCGTGATCGGAGCACCGGCATGCCCTTTGATGCGATGCGGAAACGGCGGCCGGACTGCGTGCCCGGGGGCACCTTCACCTTGGTCTTGGCCTTGTCGATGGTCGGAACCTCGAATTCGCCGCCCAGGGCGGCGGTCACCATCGAGATCGGCACACGGCAATGCAGATCCGCGCCATCGCGCTGGAAGAACTCGTGCGCGGTCAAAGACAGGAAGATGTAGAGGTCGCCAGGCGGTCCGCCGCGGACGCCGGCTTCGCCTTCGCCGGCCAGGCGGATGCGCGTGCCGTCCTCGACGCCTTGGGGAATATTGACCGACAATGTGCGGTCGCGCGTCACCCGGCCAGAGCCCGCGCAGGACGGACAGGCATCCTCGATCATCTGGCCGCGGCCTTGGCAGCCGGGGCAGGTCCGCTCCAGCGTGAAGAAGCCCTGCGCCTGCCGTACGCGTCCCATGCCACCGCACACCGAGCAGGTCTTCGGCTTGGTGCCGGCCTTGGCGCCAGTACCCGAACAGGATTCGCAGGTGACCGAGACTGGAATCTCGATCTGGGCAGTCTTGCCCTGGAAGGCTTCCTCGAGCGTGATTTCCATGTTGTAGCGCAGGTCGGCGCCGCGCTCGCGCCCGCCGCTACGCCGCTGCCCGGCCATGCCGAACAGGTCTTCGAAAATGTCGGAGAAGGAGGAGGCAAAGCCGGCGCCGAAGCCGGGACCGCCGCCACCCATGCCCTGCTCGAAGGCGGCGTGGCCGAAGCGGTCATAAGCGGCGCGTTTCTCGCCGTCCTTGAGAACCTCGTAGGCCTCGTTGATCTCCTTGAACTTCACCTCGCTGGTGGCGTCGCCGGGATTGCGGTCCGGATGCCATTTCATCGCGAGCTTGCGGAACGCCGCCTTCAGCTTGGACTCGTCCGCGTTCCGATCGACCCCGAGGGTTTCGTAGTAGCAGCGCTTGGTGGACATCGGTCAGATCCGCCCGAAATTCGTCTTCATGCCGAAGCAATGCGTTTTGGCGCATGATCCGGACAAATGGACACCGGTTTTCCGAAAAAGATCATGTTCGCACCACGAACATGCAAGCTTCGGCTTAACGAAAAATGACCCCCACCCATCGAGCCGCAACTCACGCGCTCTCTGGAATGAGGGTCATGGTTCTGCGCCCGTCTTAAGCAGACTTCTTGTTGTTCTTGTCGTCGTCGACTTCGGTGAACTCCGCGTCGACCACGTCGTCCTTTGCTGCATCCTTGGCGGCGTCGCTTTCGGCCTGCTGCTTGTACATGGCCTCGCCGAGCTTCATCGAGACCTGCGCCAGCGTGTTGGTCTTGGCCTTGATCGCTTCGGCATCATCGCCCTTCAGCGCCTCCTTGAGATCGCTGACGGCATCCTCGATGGCGCGGCGCTCGCTGTCCGCAATCTTCGAGCCATGCTCGGCCAGCGCCTTCTCCGTCGAATGCACCAGCGCGTCGGCATGGTTCTTGGCATCGACCGCCTCGCGGCGCTTCTTGTCCGCGGCCGCGTTGGCCTCAGCTTCCTTGACCATCTTCTGGATGTCGGCTTCGGACAGACCACCGGACGCCTGAATCCGGATCTGCTGCTCCTTCCCGGTCGCCTTATCCCTGGCCGAGACGTTGACGATGCCGTTGGCATCGATGTCGAAGGTGACCTCGATCTGCGGCATGCCGCGTGGCGCCGGCGGAATGCCCATCAGGTCGAACTGACCGAGCATCTTGTTGTCCGCCGCCATCTCGCGCTCGCCCTGGAAGACGCGGATGGTGACGGCGTTCTGGTTATCCTCGGCGGTCGAGAACACCTGGCTCTTCTTGGTCGGGATCGTGGTGTTGCG
>JBJMTR010000453.1:0-11990 GCA_045811565.1 Bradyrhizobium sp. | reverse complement strand
GATCGCGTTGGCGAGTGGTGAATCGTGGATCAGCGCCACCTGGTCGCCCCGGCCGCCCACGACATGGCGGTCGAGCGCGTTGTAGCAGGTGTTGACCACCGCGCCGGCAAACCAGCGGCCGTAAGTTCCCATCGATGGATCGAAGACCTTCTTCGCCGGCTCGACCCAATCGACCTCGCGCGCCGCCTCGGCCCAAAAGCCCTCGGGATCGGTCAGCGAGCGGGCATACACCTCGTGGTAGCGGCTTTGCTCGTGGATGTTCATGGCGTCTCTCCCGGCTACTTCTTGGACGCCATTGTCACGCGAAGCGCCCGCGATTCAAGCCGAAAAGGCTGCGACATTGGGCCTACGATGTGGCCGCAACTCGCTCTCCACCTCTCGCTTTGCAAACGTGAACGATGCCGCACCTAGTGCGACTCAATCGCCAATAAGCGCTCCAGCCGCTCCTTCATGGCCTTGCGCAGATCGTAGTCGGGGCGGCCGAAGGCGGCGTTGCGGCGGGCCAAAAATTCTTCCTGCTCGCGCTGCAGGGTGCGGACGGCGCGCGGGCTGTCGCTCTTCGCCTCGCGCACCATCCTGGTGTTCACGGCATTGATCTCGCGGTCGAGATTGGCGAGTTCAGGATTGGCGCAGATCGCCTTCTCCACTGAGCGGCGGGCAGCGGCGCAGTTGAAACTCGGCTTGCCCGCGACCGCCATCAATGCGCCGAGCCGCTCCAGCTCCTGCGCCAGCGACTTGTAATTGCCCTTGGCTGTCGGATGATCCGGGTTCAGCTTGATCGCTGCGCCAAAATCGGCCAGCGCCTTGGGCCGGTCGCCTCTCCTGCGCCAGAGCTCGCCGCGGGCATTGAAGATATCCGCCAGCGTCGGATCGAGCCGCAGCACGGCGTCATAATCGGTAATCGCGCGGTCGATCATGTCCTTGCGCCCATAGGCGCTGGCGCGCGCCATCAGCGCCACGATGCGGTCGGCCCTTTCGGTCTTTTCATTGTCGGTCAGCGCGCCGCAGATCTCGATAATCTTATCGGCGTCGTTGGCGACCGCCGCGGCCATGCACGGCGCCGGATCGATTTGCACATCTTTGGCCGGCTCGGCGCCGGTCGCGAACGCATTCTGCGCGAGCAGCGCCCACAGGATAGACGCAGCAACAGGACCTCCGATATTGAACCAGTCTCGCATTGAGTTGCCCGGCGAATGATTTCCGAACCGGGAACGATCGTAGCAACCGATCTGCCGTTCTGACAGCGGCCAATTTGCCCCGATCAAATCCCACGGAATTGATGCTAGATTGGCGGCCATCGCCGACAGGGATTTTCAGCCTTGATTACATTCGAATGGATCGTTGGGCTATTGCTCGCCGCGGTCGCGCTGTCGGCGCTGGCGCGGCGGATCAAGGTGCCCTATCCGACCTTCCTCGCGATTGGCGGCGTGCTGCTGGCGTTCCTGCCGTCGGGGCCTTCCTGGACGCTGGAGCCCGATCTGGCGCTGGCGCTGTTCGTCGCACCGGTGCTGCTGGATGCGGCGTTCGACACCTCGCTGCGCGACCTCCGCAACAACTGGTTGCCGGTATCGATGCTGGTGCTCGTTGCGGTCGGCGTCACCACCACAGCCGTTGCGGTGCTGGCGCACTGGCTGCGGCCGGACATGCCATGGTCCGCCGCGATCGCGCTCGGCGCCATCGTCGCGCCGCCGGATGCCGCCGCGGCGGTCGCCATCCTGCGTCAGGTCAAGTTGCCGTACCGGATCCTGAAAATTCTTGAAGGCGAAAGCCTCCTCAACGACGCCAGCGCGCTCTTGATCTACCGCATCGCAGTCGGCGCCGCCGCGGTCCAGCATTTCAAATGGAGCGAGTTCGCACCGTCGATCATATTGGCATTGGCGGGCAGCCTGGTGGCCGGCTATCTCTTTGCCAGGATTTCGACGATCCTGACCCGGCGCATCAGCGAGGCGCCGAGCGCGATCATCACCCAGTTCGCCGGAACGTTCGTGGTGTGGATCATCGCCGAGCGGATCGGCCTCTCCGGCATTCTCACCATCGTAGCCTATGCAATCACCATTGCGCGCACAGCACCGGCCCGGATACCCGCGCGGCTGCGCGTGCCGTCTTACGCTGTGTGGGATACCGTGGTGTTCGTGCTCAACGTGCTGGCGTTCATGCTGATCGGCATGCAATTGCGCCCGATCTGGTCGGGGCTCGACGCCATCGTGCGTGTGGAATATTGCACGTTCGCCGCTTGCGTGCTGGCCGCCGTGATCCTGGCCCGCATCGTCTGGGTCATGAGTTACGGAACCAGCTTTCGGGCGTTGATCGGATGGGGACTGTTCCAACCTCCTGCGATGCCCGTGCCGACGGTCAAGGGCGGCATTGTCGTGTCCTGGTGCGGCATGCGCGGCATCGTCACGCTGGCCGCCGCCTTCGCACTGCCGGAAAGCTTCCCGTATCGCGATCTCATCCTGCTGACGGCTTTTGCCGTGGTGCTGGGATCGCTGGTGATCCAGGGCCTGACGTTGCGGCCACTGATCCTGGCGCTGGGTCTCAAGGACGACAATCCGGTAGCGATCGAAACCGCGCGGGCGCGCGCGACCGCCTACCGCGCGGCGCTCGATGAAATCGACGGCGATCCATCCGAGGAAGCCGAAATCCTGCGGCTGGAGTATCGCGCGTTGTTGTTGCGCGGCGACGGCAATCCCGACGGCGGCGTTTCCTCGGGCGAACTTCCCGCCGACCCGCTGCGGCGGCGCGCCATCGGCGCGGCAAGGCGCTCGATCCTCAAGCTGCGCGAATCCGAAGAGATCGGCGACGACGCCTTCCATCAGCTTGAGGAAGAACTCGATTGGGCGGAACTGAGCGCACAGGCGTGACTGGTAACGGCCCAGGCTATCGCCCTGCGGTTCGCACATCGCCCATGATTGAGGCGGACTGTATGGACAATCCGATTGCTTGCGCGGCAAGTTGCGAGGCCTTCGTTGAACAGGATTCGATGCCGGCAGCGATCTGCGGGCCTACGACACGAGGGCGCTGCCCGTGACGCCAGGCGATGTGGTCGCGTTCTGGCAGGAGGCCGGTCCTGCCCTGTGGTTCGCCAAGGACGCGGATTTCGACCGCCGCTTCCGCGAGAAATTCTTAAGCGCCCACGAGGCGGCAGCCCGCGGCGAACTCGATCATTGGCAGCCGACGCCGGCAGGATCGCTGGCGCTGATCCTTCTGCTGGATCAATTTCCCCGCAATTCCTTCCGCGGCACGGCGCGGATGTATGCCAGCGACGCAAAGGCGCGCGAGATCGCCGCGGCGGCTGTTGCCGCCGGGCATGACCAACAACTGCCGGCCGACTTGCGGACCTTCGTGTATCTGCCGTTCGTCCATTCGGAAGAGATGGCGGACCAGGACCGTTCGGTCGCGCTGTTCCAGCATCTGGAAGAGCCGGGCCCGTGGCATGCCGAACGCCACCGGGAGGTTATCCGCCGCTTCGGACGTTTTCCCCACCGCAATTCGATTCTCGGCCGCAGCATGACCGCGCAGGAACAGGACTTTCTCGATCAGGGCGGATATGCTGGATAGAGCATGATCGGAATGACGATTCGAAGAAAGTCGTCACGCACCAGCAAAATTTATTTTGAACCTTAATGCCATTTTCGAGACCTAGAAACCATGACAATCCTTCTTGACCGCACTTCCTCGCGCGCCACAGCCTCCGTCGAGGCGAAACACTTCTACTTCTACATGGCGCTGTCGTGCATGGCCGTCGCGTTCGTCGGCTTTGCACCAACCTATTGGGTACCGATCGCGAAGGGGTCGATTCCCCCGATGCCGGTGGTGCATTTTCACGGCCTGCTGTTCTTCGCCTGGATGCTGTATTTCGTGTTCCAGACTTGGCTTGCCGCATCCGGGCGGATCGCCCGGCATCGAACCGTTGGGATGATCGGGGTGTCGCTGGCGACGGCGATGACGATCTTCGGTTTCCTGGTAGCGGTGAACGCGATGAAGCGCTCGGCCGCGGCCGGGCTCACCGATGAGGGCATCGCCTTCGCGATCGTCCCGCTCAGCGGCATCCTGTTCTTTGCGGTGGTGTTTACGATTGCCGTTGCGAACGTCCGCCGGCCCGAAACCCACAAGCGCCTGATGCTGCTCGCCGCCATCTCGCTGCTCGACGCCGCCGTGGCGCGCTGGTTTCTCACCTTCCTGGCACCTCCGGGGCCACCAGGTCCGCCACCCGTCCCGGTCACCATCGCGCCGGCCTTTGTCGCCTATCTCCTGCTGGTAGTCGCGATCGTGTTCGACTGCCGCACGCGCGGGCGGCCGCATGCGGTGTATTTGTACGGCGGCGCCGCGCTGATCGCCGTGAAGCTGCTGAACTGGCCGATCAGTGTGACGTCAGCGTGGCATTCCTTCGCCGGCGGAATCCTGGCGCTCGCGCAATAGCGATCTGACCTACGTCGTCTTCAGCGTCACGCCGCCATCGACCACGAGCTCGATGCCGGTGACGTATTTCGATTCGTCTGACGCCAGGAACAGCGCCGCATTGGCGACGTCCCAGGCGTCGCCCATGTGCCCCATCGGCACCTGCGCGTCGCGAGCGCGCCACATCGCCTCAACGTCGCCCGCCGCATAGCTGGCCGCAAGACCCGCGGAGTGCTGGACCATCGGCGTCTTCATCAGGCCGGGCAAAATGCAGTTCACCCGGACATGGTTAGAGGCAAATTGCACAGCCGTGGTGCGCGTCATCTGGTTCATCGCCGCCTTCGACGCGCCGTAGGTAACGTAGGAAATGCCGAGATGGCGGATCGAGGCTATCGAGGAGATATTGATGATCGAGCCGCCGCCTTGCTTCTGCATCACCGGAATGACGTGCTTCATGGCGAGATAGGCGCTCTTGAGATTGACCGCGAAAACGCGGTCCCACGCCGCTTCCGTCACCTCGACCACACTGCCCATCTCTGCGATGCCGACATTGTTGTCGAGCACATCGATGCGGCCATAGGTCTCCAGGCACGCCGCGACCATCGCCTCGACTTCATTGGCGCGCGAGACATCCGCGGTGAACGCCGTCGCCTTGCCGCCTTCTGACTTGATGATGCTGACAGTCTCTTCCACCGCAGCCGCGTTGCGGTCGACGCAAAACACCTCGGCGCCCTCGCGCGCAAAGGTGACGGCGGTCGCCTTGCCGTTGCCCCAGCCGGGCCCGATCGAGCCCGCGCCGACCACCATCGCCACCTTGGCCTTGAGCCGTCCCATCGACTTCTCCTTGCTTGTTATTGTTCGCACGCCCTCATCGTCGTGACCTTCGCCCCGACCGGATGCCCCAATATCTCCGACAGGGTCCGGCAATTCCCGTCATGGCACAATCGCCATTCGCCGGCGGCGCCGGAATTACCGAGCACCACCTCCGGGATGGCCGAACGCTGAGGTTGCCATTGAAACCAGCCATGGACCAGCCGCGCTTGCGGTGGTGGTTCCATGCCGGCGCCAGAGCCCTTGATGCGGGCCTGCACCAGTTCGAGCCCGCTCTCGGTGACGCGCCAGTCTTCCTCCCAGTCGATCTTCTCGATCGAATGGGTCCATGCAAGCGTGAACGCCGCGATCGACAGCATCTTCACGGCGCCGGCCGAGGCAAGGCAAAGGCTCAAGCCGCTGCCACCGCGTTGCGCGAACGCTGCCGCCACTGCCAGAGCACGACGGCCGCAGCGAGCGTGAAGCCTGCGGTGTCGCTGAAGCGGAATTCGCCGAGCAGACACAGCGCCGCGATGAACGCGACGGCGAGTTCAACCAGCGTCAGCCGCGTGAACAGGAAGCCGATCGCGACGATACCGAACAGGCCGATCGCGACCAACGCCTTGAATGTCGCGAGCGCCACCGCGCCGTAAAAACCGAGTTGCGCTTCCATGGGGTCGCCGGGCTGCAGCATCAGCGCCGGCGAATAAACGAAGATGAAGGGAATGACGTAACCGGCCAGCGCGATGCGCATCGCCTCCCAGCCGATCTTGTCGGGGTTTTCTTTTGCAATCGGCGCTGCCGCTAGCGCCGCCAGCGCCACCGGCGGCGACAGATCGGCCATGATGCCATAATAGAATGCAAACATGTGGCTGGCGATCAGCGGCACGCCGAGTTTTGCCAATGCCGGCGCAGCAAGCGCGGCGGTAATAATGTAAGTCGGAATGGTCGGGATCCCGGTACCAAGCAGGATCGACAGCAGCATGGTCATGATCAGCGCCAGAAAAAGGCTCTTTGCGCCGAGCCCGATGATCCAGCTGCCAAAGATGGTGCCGACGCCGGTCTGCGTCATCATGCCGATGATGGTGCCGACGATCGCGCAGGCCATGCCGACTGTTAGCGCCGACTTGGCGCTGTCGGCGAGCGAATCGCGGCAGGCGGCGAGCGTCGCGCGGCCGCCGCGCGTGATCGCGGCGATCAGGATGAGCCCGCCGACCACGGCCGCGACCGGCACGATTTCGAGGCCGTTGCGCGACAGTGCGGCGACCACCAGCGCAAGACCGATCCAGAAGATGTAGCGCAGCACGGTGTTGGAAAGACCAAGCGTGATGCTGGTGCCGAGGATCAGCGCCACGGTCAGCGCCAGCCCCATGCTCCCGGCATACAGCGGCGTAAAACCTTCGAACAGCATGTAGACCAGTGCCGCCAGCGGCAGGACCAGATACCAGCGCGCCACCAGCGCCTTCCAGGCACTCGGAATTTCGGAGCGCTTCATGCCGACGAGGCCATGCTTGCCGGCTTCCAGATGCACCATCCAGAACGCGGAGGCGAAATAGAGCAGCGCCGGAATCACCGCGGCCTTGACGATCTCGGAGTACTGGACGCCCAGCGTCTCCGCCATGATGAAGGCGACCGCGCCCATCACCGGCGGCATGATCTGACCACCCATCGAGGCGGTGGCCTCGACGCCGGCGGCAAAGGCGCGGCGATAGCCGAACTTGATCATCAGCGGGATCGTGAACTGGCCGACAGTAACGACGTTGGCGACGCCTGAGCCCGAGATCGTGCCCATCATGCCGGAGGCGAACACCGCGACTTTGGCCGGACCGCCGCGCGTGCGGCCGAACAGGCCGAGCGAGACGTCGGTGAACAGCTGGATCATGCCGGCGCGCTCCAGGAACGAGCCGAACAGGATGAAGAGGAAGATGTAGGTCGCCGACACGTAGATCGGCACGCCGTAAAATCCTTCGGTGCCGTAGGACAGATGCGTGATGACCTGATCGAAATCATAGCCGCGGTGATTGAACGGCGAAGGCAGATATTGGCCGAAGAACCAGTAGAGCAGGCAAGCGCCGCACATCAGAGGCAGCGCAAGGCCCATCAGCCGCCTTGTACCTTCGAAGATCAGCACCGCAAGCAGCGTTCCGACCGCCAGATCTGCCCGCGTCGGATCGCCGTCGCGCGCGATCAGATCGGCATAGAAGATCCACTGGTACAGCCCGCAGAGAAACCCGGCGGCACCGACAATCCAGCCCAGCGCCCGGCCGAAAGCGTTTTTGGCGGTGAAATTGCCGATCAGGCCAAAGGTCAGCAGCAGCAGGAAGCCAACATGAACGCCGCGCACCACCTGGGTCGGCAGCACGTTCCAGGCCGCGACCACCAGCTGGAACACCGCGAAAGCGATACCGACGGCATAGGCCAGATGGCCCCAGCCGCCCGGGCCGAAGCCTTCCGGGAACCCGTGCTCGAAATTGTCGAATTCGACCTTGATCGGCTGTTCTGCGCCGTCGGCTTGCTGCATGTGAATCGCTTCCCCACCCGTACCCGCGACGCTTATATCACTGCCGCAGTTGCCCAACGATATATGGACGCGCGGGCTTCACCCGCGCATCCATCGAAACAGGGACTTCATTTAGGAGATGGGTGGCCGGGTCAAGGCCCGGCCATGACGGCCTGTGCTGCGCTTTACTTGATCAGCCCTTTTTCCTTGTAATAGCGGATCGCGCCGGGGTGCAGCGGCACCGGACTGCCGGTCGCGGCGGCCTCGAGCTTGATCTCCTTGCCGGCCGCATGTGCATTCGCCAGTTCCGGCAGCGATTCGAAGATCAGCTTTGTCATTTGATAGGCGAGATCTTCGGTCACGGCCGAACTCGTCACGAGATAATTGACCACGGCCGCGGTCGGCACGTCCTTGTCCTGGCCGGTATAGGTATTGGCAGGTATCGTCACCGACACGAAGGGCGGACCGATCTTGTCGACGACCTCTTTCGGCACCGATACCACCGCAATGTTGGTTGAGGTCGATAGATCCTTCAGCGAGGCCACGCCGAGTCCGGCCGATTGCAGCGTCGCATTCAACTGGCGATTTTTCATCAGATCGACGGATTCGGCGAACGGCAGATATTCGACCTTGCCGAGATCCTTGTAGGTCATGCCGGCGGCGGCGAGGATGGCGCGCGAGTTGAGCTCGGTTCCGGATTTCGGCGCCCCGACCGAAAGGCTCTTGCCCTTCAGGTCAGCCAGCGTCTTGATGCCGCTGTCCGCGGTCGCAACGATCTGGATATAGTTCGGATAGATCGCTCCGATGGTGCGCAGCTTGTCCAGCTTGGACTTGAAGCCCGCCTCCTCGTCGCCTTCCCAGGCGGCTTTAAGGGAATCGCCGAGGGTGAACGCGATCTCGCCGCGGCCCTGCTGCAGCAGGATCAGATTCTCCACGGAGGCCTTGGTGGCCTGCACCTGGGTCTTCACGTTCGGAATCTTGTCGCCGTAGATTTTTCCGATGGCGACGCCGAGCGGGTAATACACGCCGGACGTGCCGCCGGTCAGTACGTTAATGAACGATTGGGCCTTCGCAGCCGGCGCCGACAAAATCACTGCCAACGCAACCGCGGCAGCCATCAACTTCGAATTCATGAGCATTCCTCTTCCTGATCGGGCGGGAAATTGGACGGGCGAACGCCCCGGGTCAACCCATCCAAACGACGCAACGCGGGGCAAAAACCGCATGCCGGGACGCGGCGTGCCGTCACGTAGCGAAAACGTTCGCAAGTGGCGCCACGCGCGTCGAACAGCGCTCGGCGGTGACACAAACCGGGACGGCGCCGACGCGCGACCATAGACGTTAACGTGCGTCCAGCGATGATACATCAACCAGAGGCGCACGGCGGTTCGTTGGAGAAACCAGTGATAGCAGCGAATCACGCCAGCAGCGCGTCTTGCCACGGTCGCAGTGCAGTTTTTCGCCGTACTCGTTACAATTTTAGTTTCAATGACGGCTTTAACCCTACCGAAGCAATCATTGCCGTGTCCCTAAAATTCCATGATTAACGCCGCGGCGCGGATGTACGACTGCTGCGGGCATCGGTTGAGGGGGCGGGCATGAACCATATGAATCCGAACGAGCACGCGCGCGCCGGTAGCTTCGGGCATCGAAAGGTGATGCCGCGCGCCTGCGTTGCCGACAGCAAAAAACACCTTCGAACCTTCCTTGCTGACGCTCTTGAGGATCTTGGTTTCATTACCAGCGAATGCGCTCACGCCAGCGAACTGGCCGGGACGCTTGACGCGCAACAGCCGGACCTCGTGGTACTCGGCGTGTCCGTGAACGGGATCGAGGTTGGTAAAATTCTCGAGGTCCTCGTCCGGAAAGATTTTAGCGGCAAGGTTCTCGTCATCGGCCAACCGGACTCGATTATGGTAAAGGCCGTCAGGCAAATTGGCGAGGAATACGGGATCGCGATGCTACCGTCGCTGCCGACCCCATTCAGCGCCGGAACGCTGCGCGCCTGCGTTGCGACGCTGTTGCCTGCCGAGCCGGCACCAAGCCCGGCGGTGGACGTGGCCGAGGCGCTGAAGGCCGGCTGGCTCGAATTGTGGTATCAGCAAAAGATCAATACGCGTACCCTCGTTCCCAGCGGCGCGGAGGCTCTGGTGCGGATGCGGCATCCGGCCTGGGGCCTGGTTCCGCCAGCGTACTTCATCCCCGACGACCGGGATCCGCACTTTCGCGCCTTGTCTGAATTCGTGATCGGCCGCGCTATTGATGATTGGCGCTACCTTCTGGAGCAGCAAGGCCCGGTCGATCTCTCGATCAATCTGCCGGTTGCGTTTCTCAGCGACGGCCGGGCGGTGCGCGACCTGTGCCGCGGAATGCCAGACCATCCCGCGTTCGGCGGATTGATCATCGAGATCAACAGCACCGACGTAATCGACAATCTGGATCTCGTGATCGACGTCGCCAGACAGGTGCGTCTGCATAATATCGCGATCGCAATCGACAATGTCGGCGCGGAGTGGCCATCCTTGATGGAGCTTCGGAGCTTTCCGTTCGTCGAACTGAAGGTCGATCATCAATTTGTCACGGGCTGCGCAGACGACCGGCTGAAGCAGACAATGTGCCGCCGTATCGTCGAGCTGGCCCAGAGCAATGGCGCGCGGGCGCTGGCCCAAGGCGTCGAGACCCGCGCCGATTTTCTCGGCGCGCATGGCATGGGTTTCGATCTGGTCCAGGGCTATCTGTTCGGCAAGCCGCTGGGGGTCAAGAAATTCGCCCGGTCGCGACCGTTGCTGGCATCAGCCGCCGGCCGGAAGCCCTGAGCGGATGCGCGTTCGCACTGGCACCATCGCGGTTCCACGGGTACAATCAGATTTGCGAACCGGCCCGGCAGAGGCCGGTCATAACCGGGAGAACGTCACGATGCCTTTCAATCGTATGGTCGGACTAGCGTTGGGAGCGGCGATCGTTCTCTGTGGCGCCGGGCTCGATCTCGCTTATGCCAAGCCGTTCATGATCGTCGGCAACGATGAGAAGCTGTGGTGGGACGATGACGGAAAGCCGGTGCTGTCGCCGAGCGGCAAGGATACCGTTCTGATTGTCGATCTCGAAAATCCAGAGACCCCCAAGATCATCGCCACCCTGCCGCTCAAAAATTCCATCGTCGGACCGCCCGTCAATCTCGATATCGACCCGACGGGGTCGGTGGCGCTGGTAGCAGACTCCGTCGATGTGACGAAGGAAGGCGACGCGCTGAAGCAGGCGCCCGACAACAAGGTTTACGTGATCGATCTCAAGGCGAGCCCGCCCAAGCTGGCGGCGACAGTCACCGTCGGCAAGCAGCCGTCGGGCTTGAGCATCAGCCCGTCCGGCAACATGGCGTTGGTTGCCAATCGCGGCGATAACTCGATCAGCGTGCTCTCGGTCACCGGCACCGACGTCAAGGTCATCGATACCGTGGCGATGCCCGACAGCGTCGCGCATGTGGTGTTCACGCCCGACGGCAAGCGTGCGCTGGCCGTCAGATTCCCAGCCCACAAGGTGTCGGTGCTCGATATCGCCGGCGACAAGGTGACCTACAACAAAGTGGATTTGCCGACCGGCCAATGGCCCTACAACGTCGTGGTGGCGCCCAACGGCAAGATCGCACTGACCGCCGATAATGGCGGCGCCGGCTCATCCGACGGCAGCGTCGACACCACAAGCGTGATCGATCTCGAAGCGAACCCGCCCCGCATCATTGACCGTGTGGTGGTCGGCGACGGTCCCGAAGGACTGGCGATGTCGCCAACCGGCGATCTTGCGGTCGCCGTCATCCTGCGCGGTTCCAACATGAAAAAGGCCTTCTTCCACCAGAAGAACGGCAGCATCTCGCTGCTGAAGATCGACGGCAAGAAGGTGACCAAGACCCAGGACATCGAGGTCGGCGGATTGCCCGAAGCCGCGCTGTTCACGCCGGACGGCAAGTACCTTCTGGTCGGAAACTATATGACCGAGGATTTCTCGATCCTGAAAGTCGACGGCACCAGCGTTACCGACACCGGCAAGCGCTTCAAGGTGCCGGGTCATCCCGCTTCGGCGCGCATGGGCCACTAGACCCCTCGCGGAGGCGAGGACGCCGTCGCCGCCGCGACGGCGTCACTGGAACGTCATGTCCAGGCATTTCGAGATATCGGAGCCGAGGCCGGAGGAGATAATGATGCAGCCGCGGAGTTTGCGCGTGGTGGTGTCGCTGGCCCACACCGCGTAGCCGCCGGGACCGAAAAACGAATTGGTGTTCGGCGGCTCG
>JBJMTR010000452.1:0-5899 GCA_045811565.1 Bradyrhizobium sp. | reverse complement strand
GGCGCAGCGGCCGGTGCAGGTGACACGCGATCTGCCGGGCTTTTGGCGCGGCAGCTATGCCGCCGTGCGCTCCGACCTGCGCGGGCGCTATCCCCGGCATCCCTGGCCGGATGACCCGGCGAACGCGATGCCGACGCGGCGGGTCAAGCCGCGGGGGACGTGAGTGCTAACGGCTGGTCATTGCCGGGCTCGACCCGGCAAGCCATCTCTTTTTGAAACGAGGCTTTTGTTGAATATTGATGCATACGCGGGTCAAGCCCGCGTATGACGAGCTTCCCGTTAACGCTTCACTCATCCTTTTCATCAAAATGGCAGACTCCGTCGCCGTACTCAGTCGCGGGTTGGCGGCCGGCATGGTGAAATCGGCCGCGTATTTGAACCGAGTAGCGTCATGCGTAACATAGTGATCATCGCGGCCATCCTGGTCGGCCTCGGCACCTTCATGGCGCAGATGGCGGACAAGATGACGCCAGCGCCAGCCGCCGCTACGACAGCTCCGCAAAAGGTCGCGCCGGTTCAGACCGTGGCGCAAGCCGCTGGGCGCAGCCTCAGCATTCCTCGCGACGCCCGCGGGCATTTCGCAACCGACGGCCGCATCGACGGCCAGCGCATTGACTTCATGGTTGATACCGGCGCCTCGCTGGTGGCGCTGAACGAAAAATCCGCAGCGCGGTTTGGCCTGCGGCCATCCCGCGGCGATTACACTGCGACCGTCACGACCGCCAACGGCACCATCAAGGCGGCGCGCACGCGGCTTGCCATGGTCGAGCTCGGCGGGCTCGTGGTGCGCGACGTCGACGCCATGGTGCTGCCCGATGAGGCCCTCTCGGAAAACCTGCTCGGCCTGTCCTTCCTGTCAAAGCTGAAACGCTTCGAATACGCCAACGGCAAGCTGGTGCTGGAGCAGTAGGTCTCGGCGAAAGCAGAGCAGCGTCACAATCTGCCGCAATTATCAGCCATAAGCCGCCAATCCCGCCTTTCGCCGCGCCGGTGCTTTCGCTATGGCTGCGGTGTTCCCCTTCCGCGTGTTCACGAGGCCGTCTTAAATGTTTCCGAAGCCGAAATCAGTGCTGGTGCCGAATACCTATGCCTTCGAATCCGAGCCGCTGGTGAAGCCGACCGGTTTCCGTGAATATGACGCGCGGTGGCTGTTCAACAAGGAAATCAATCTGATGGGCGTCCAGGCGCTGGGCATGGGGCTCGGCGCGCTGATCGCGGAACTCGGCGTCAGGCAGGAGATCGTCACCGGTCACGACTTCCGCGGCTATTCAGCATCGATCAAATACGCGCTGATTTCCGGCCTGATGGCATCCGGCTGCAAGGTGCACGACATCGGCCTTGCCGTGACGCCAATGGCGTATTTTGCGCAGTTCGAGCTCGACGTGCCCTGTGTCGCGATGGTGACGGCGTCGCATAACGATAACGGCTGGACCGGCGTCAAGATGGGCGCCAACCGTCCGCTCACCTTCGGCCCCGACGAGATGACGCGGCTGAAGCAAATCGTGCTCAATGCCGATTTCAACAACAAGTCCGGCGGCTCCTATCAATTCCACGAGAATTTCCCGGCACGCTATATCGCCGATCTTACCAGGCGGCCGAAGCTGAAGCGCAAGCTCAAGGTCGTGGTCGCCTGCGGCAATGGCACCGCGGGCGCCTTCGCGCCTGACGTGATGGAAGCGATCGGCTGTCAGGTGATCCCGCTCGACATCGAACTCGACCACACTTTTCCAAAATACAATCCGAATCCAGAAGACATGGAGATGCTGCACGCGATCCGCGACGCGGTGCTTGAGCACAAGGCCGATGTCGGCCTCGGCTTCGACGGCGATGGCGATCGCTGCGGCGTGGTGGACGATACCGGCGAGGAGATTTTTGCCGACAAGGTTGGCGTGATGCTGGCGCGCGATATGTCTGCTATCCACAAGGAGGCGCAATTCGTGGTCGACGTGAAATCGACCGGATTGTTCGTCACCGATCCGGTGCTGCAAAAGCAGGCGGCGAAAACCACCTATTGGAAAACCGGCCATTCCTACATGAAGCGCCGCACCCACGAATTGGGCGCCTTGGCAGGCTTCGAAAAATCCGGCCATTTTTTCTTCAACAAGCCGTTCGGCCGCGGCTATGACGACGGCCTGGTTTCGGCAATCGCGATCTGCGAGATGCTCGATCGCGCGCGGGGCAAATCGATGGCGGATCTGAAAAACGCGCTGCCGAAAACCTGGTCGTCACCGACGATGTCGCCGCATTGTGCGGACGAGGCCAAATACGGCGTGGTCGAAGCGGTGGTGAAGCATTTCGAGGCGATGCAAAAAAAGGGTGAAAAGGTAGCGGGTCAGGCGGTTCGCGATCTCGTCACCGTCAACGGCGTGCGCGTCACCGTCGAGGACGGCAGCTGGGGCCTGGTCCGCGCGTCATCCAACAAGCCGGAGCTCGTGGTCGTGGTCGAGAGCCCGGTCAGCGAGCAGCGCATGCGCGACCTGTTCGAGGCGATGGATTCGGTGCTGCGCACCCATCCGGAGGTGGGTGAATATAATCAGAAGATATGAGCTGATCGACATGCCGGGCTTGACCCGGCAATCCATCGCCTACCAAAGACGCTCTTCGAAGGGTGATGAATACCCGGGTCAAGCCGGCGTATGACGATTCGCATCAGCGGCTGCAGTTCGCCAATATTGTATTACGCCGCCGGCACCGGCAACGCGGTGACCGACTTGATCTTCTCCATCGCAAAGCGCGAGGTGACGTTCTTCAGCGGCACGGCGCTGATCAGCTTCTTGTAGAACACGTCATAGCTTTGCATGTCCGCGACCACGACGCGCAGCATGTAATCGACGTCCCCCGCCATCCGGTAGAATTCCATCACCTCCGGCATGGCGCTGACGGCGTCGGCGAACTTCCGGAGCCACGCTTCGGAATGGTCGGAACTTTCGACCGAAACGAAAACCGAAATGCCGAGCCCGATCTTGTTCTGATCGACCAAAGCCACCCGGCGCAGGATCACGCCGTCGGCCTCCAGCCGCTGGATGCGCTTCCAGCATGGTGTTGAGGATAGTCCGACCCGGTCCCCAATCTCAGCCACGGAAAGCGAGGCGTCCTCCTGCAGCACGGTAAGAATTTTGCGGTCGATGGCGTCGAGGCGACGGCCCGGATCCTGAAGCTGAACGGCTAGGTCGGTCATGAGAATAAAGTTCCATACGTGAGGGTTTCATCCCTCTTATATAGAAAAATCTTCTAAAGCAAGCCATTATTGGTTGCTCGGGGCTCGGCGCGCCGCCTGATCTTGGCTTAAAAGCTGTTCAACCTCAGCACGTTGCGGGGCTGCGAAAGCACCGCCAAAGCGGGTGCATTTCAACGCGGCGGCAGCGGAGGCGAAGCGGAGCGCTGCTCGGAGTTCCTGCTTCTCGGTGATGGCGAGCGCAAAAGCACCGTGGAACACGTCACCGGCGCCCAGCGTGTCGACGGTATGGACCGGAAAGGCCGGGGTCTCCTGCAGATTGCCCTGCTCATCGAGCCAGATCGTGCCTTTCGGGCCGCGCGTGCCCGCCAGAAACGACGGCGTCAGTTTGGCGATCTTCCTCAGTGCCGTGCCGTCGTCGGTGACGTCGGCAGTCTCCTGGAGAGGTTCGCTTGAGAAGACGAGATGTGAGGACGCCGTCAACAACCCTTCGCGCAGCGACATCGCGCGATCGACGTCCACGATGACGGGAATGCCGCGCCGGCGGGCCTCGGCGCAGAGGTCGGTGCAGAATTCCGCGCAGCGGCTTTCGGTCAGGATGGCGGCGCAGTCTTCCAGCAGCATCTCGGTGCGGGGCAGGCGGACCTTCCACAGCTCCGGATCGCGGAACGTCACAATGGTGCGTTCACCACTGGGATCGATCATGATGGTCGAGATCGGGGTCACCAGGCCCGGCATGTGCACGACGTGCTGGGCGTCGATGCCCTCATGCGCCAGCTTATCGAAAATATATCGGCTCGACGTTTCGCGGGTGTCGCCCATCGGCCCGCAGACCGATGCGCGGCCACCCAGCCGCACGATGCCAATTGCGGCATTGAGGGCGTTGCCGCCGCAGATTTCATCGAAATGGGTGGCGTTTTCCTTGGAGCCGCGGGCGGGAACGCCTCGCACGCGAAAAGTCAAGTCGCGCACCGGCATTCCTATGCACAGGATGCGCGGCGGGATTTTTGGGGCGGTGGCATGAAAGTTCATTTGAGAGTCCGTCATGACGATTCCGCATTCCGGCGGAGCCGCTGTTCGGTAATTAATTGGCCCATCTGCCGTTCCTAGCTATGACCCATTGTTATGCGCTTGGCGTGTCTCCCCCATCCACCCAGCGTCCGAGTAAATGATGGGCAATCGCAAACGGATGCGGTCCCGCCAATCCGTCCGGATGCTGCCGCCTGATCATCAACGTCGCCTCGTTGCGGTCGAACCAGCGGGCATCCTCGAGCTCGGCGCGATCTACGACAATGTCCTCATTGGTGGCGCGCGCGGTGCATCCGATCATCAGCGACGACGGATAGGGCCAGGGCTGCGTCATGTAATAATTCACGTCAGTGCAGCGGATTCCGGACTCCTCGAGAATCTCGCGCCGGACCGCGTCTTCGATGGTTTCGGCGGCTTCGACGAACCCCGCCAGACACGACCACATCCCTGGCGGAAATTGCTTCTGCCGTCCGAGCAGGCACTTGTCGCCCGAGGTCACCAGCATGATCACGACCGGGTCGGTGCGCGGAAAATGCTCAGCCTTGCAGCTCGGGCACTCGCGCTTCCAGCCGCCATCCTTCATCGCCGTGCGTGTTCCGCAATTGGCGCAAAAACCGTGGCGCTGATGCCAACTCACCATCGATTTCGCCATCGCGATCGCGGAGAGCTGGTCGGGCGGCACCACGCCCTGCATCGCCATGCCGCGCAATTCGGTGATCGCGACATCATCGCGGCCCACGAGCTTTTCCGCCGCCGCCGGGGCAATGCCCATGCCGAACACCGGCGCGCTATCGCGCAATCCTAAAAAGATCGTGCCGGGATTGGCGCCGAATTTCAGTGCCTCGTCGATAGAGAGCAGCGCGCGCGAGCGGCCTGCGTCCTGCTTCACCAGCAGTGAATCGCGATAGACCACATAGGCGCGGGCATCGCGGTGACTTTCGAGCGTGAACAGTTTCTCCTCGTTGCTGCGCAGATGCGCGGCGCGGTCGAGGACGTTGGTGACGAACGCTGGCTGCCCGAGCGGAAACGAATCAAATGCCGACATCTGTTCAACCCAACCAAATCTTGCGACGAAGCGCGCTGATGAAATTCTGTACTTCCTCGGCATCATGCGCCAGCGGCGGCATCACGCCCCAGACCGGGCGGGGCCAGGCGGCGTCGCCAGAGCGGCGGGCGATGACGTGAACGTGAAGCTGCGGCACCACGTTGCCGAGTGCCGCGATATTCAGCTTGTCGCATTTGGTGATGTCTTTGAGGGCGCGGGCGACCCGCGAGATCTCCGTCATCAGCTGCGCCTGCTCGACCTCGTCGAGGTCGATGATCTCCACCGCGCCCTCGCGTCGCGGCACCAGCAACAGCCACGGATAATGCGCGTCCTTGATGACCAGCACCCGGCACAGCGGCAAATCGCCGATATCGATGGTGTCCTTTTTGAGCTGTGAGTGCAGCGACCAGGCGGAGGCGGGCATGAGGGTTCCAAACGCCCGATAGTCATCGGGCTCATAAAAGTGTCTTCGGCGGGCACTGACGCGGCTTCATATCAAGGCGTGACCATCCGCGAAAGCGGATGATCCAGTACCGGCGGCCTCTCTTTCGATCGATACGCCCCAGTTGGCTGGATACCCACCGTTCGCGGGGATATGACGGCGGAAGCCCCGCTTGCTTTCCGGCCCTTTTGGCCCCAAATAGGGGCCG
>JBJMTR010000451.1:0-8553 GCA_045811565.1 Bradyrhizobium sp. | reverse complement strand
GCAACGCGCGCAGGTGCGCTTCACGGATGAAAATGTGCCGCAGGCGTTGTCGGGCTATCGCCCCAAGGTCTCGATCACGGCGAGCGCCGGTTACCAATATACCGATGTGAATACCACCGCGGGTGGTACCCCGACCGCGATCGTGCGCACCGAGGTCCACGGCACCAACGCGCCGCGCAGCATCGGTGCTACTGTTTCGCAGACTCTCTTCAACGGTCAACAGACCGCGAATCGAACCCGCGCCGCGGAAAGCCAGGTGTCGTCGGCCCGCGAGGGTTTGCGCGTGCTCGAGCAGTCCGTGCTGCTGTCGGCGGCCACGATCTACATGGATTATTTGCGGGACTCCGCCATCGTCGAGGTTCAGCGCAGCAACGTTCGTGTGCTCGAGCAGACGCTGAAACAGACACGCGATCGATTCAATGTTGGTGAAGTAACCCGCACGGACGTCGCCCAGTCGGAGGCGCAGCTCGCCGCAGGCAAGACGCAACTGCTGACCGCTGAAGCCAATCTGACGACGACCCGCTCGAACTTCCGTCGCATTATCGGCAACGAACCCGAAGCGCTTGCGCCGGGCTCGCCCGTCGATCGATTTCTGCCTTCCACGCTCGCCAGCGCCGTCGAGTTGGGATTAACCCAAAATCCGAACGTCACCGCCGCGATGTATGGCGTCG
The DNA here is from genome assembly GCA_045811565.1 of Bradyrhizobium sp. GTDB lineage: Bacteria > Pseudomonadota > Alphaproteobacteria > Rhizobiales > Xanthobacteraceae > Bradyrhizobium. Next base: position 7,882 of record JBJMTR010000451.1, on the reverse strand, counting down.
ACGTCAGCCATCTTCAGGTCAAGGTAAGCGAAGGCGCGCTGTTTCCGACCGTGACGCTGCAAACATCGGTGCAGCAATCCTATGAACAGACGTTGACGATCTTCCGCTCATTCGGTGCCTCCACCGCGCTCCAACTCTCGGTTCCCGTGTATCAGGGCGGCGCCGAATACTCGCTGATCCGTCAATCCAAGGAATCGTTGGCGCAGCAACGGCTCAATCTCGAACAGATCCGCGATCAGACCCGCGCCAACGTGGTTACGACATGGGGGCAGTTAGTCGCCGGCAAGGCGCAGGTGGCCTCGGCGCAGTCGCAGGTGACCGCGTCCGAAATCGCGCTCAACGGCGTGCGCGAGGAAGCCAAGGCCGGACAGCGCACCACGCTCGACGTGCTCAACGCCCAGCAGGCGCTGGTTAACGCCCGCGTTGCTCTGGTTACAGCCCAGCATGATCGCGTGGTCGCCTCCTATTCGGTCTTGAACTCAGTCGGAAGGTTGGGGCCGCAAGTGCTCAATCTTTCCACGACGACGTATGATCCGAGCGTGCACTACCACCAGGTGCGCGACAGCTGGGCCGGCGTCCGCACGCCCGACGGCCGCTAAGCGCCGCATCGTCTTCGCGCGGGTCGAGATGCGTTTTCGTGCGAAAGCGTGGCCCGCGCTTGGATCGCGGTGGCTGACAGTCGCGTGAACAAAACGCCTCCAACAAAAAGTAGTGCTTCGGTTCTAATTCAATCAGAACCGAAGGCGCTTGCTTGCAATCAATTATGGCCATGACGTACCGTTTGCACAGGCAGCAGAGCGATTCGCGCCGCTTTTTTGCGTATTCTGGCCGCGATTTGGTTGCCTCTGGGGAAGCGGGGCTCGCCCGATCCATCGGGCAGCGCCTGATCTGGGGACAAGTCAGGCTAGTACGATGAAAATTCCGGCCTGGATATCCGGAACCAGCGAATCCTTTATTGCTTGGTGTAAATTGCTTTCGATGTGGAGTCGGAGATGACGCAACCTGCAAAGGTCCAAGAGCCCTCGATGGAGGAGATTCTGGCGTCGATCCGCCGTATCATTGCCGACGACGAGGCCAAGCCGGCGGCCGCAGAAAAGCCTGCCAGCCCGCCCGCGCCGGCAGCCAAGCTCGCGATGAGGGACATTCCGCCTTCCGCCGTACCCGCAGCGCAAGCGGCGGCGAAGCCGGCCCCCGCGCTCAAGGCGGCGCCACCGCCGGCAGCGCCGGCGGCGACCAATGGCCAGGACGATATCGATGCGATGCTGGCGAGCCTCGACGAGGCGACGCCGGAGGCCGATATCAGGCCGCGTCAGCTGGACGGCGAGGTGTTCGAACTGACCGACGAGATGGCGCTGCCGGATCCACCGCCGATTGCGTCGTCGTTTCACAAGATCGAACCGCACGACGATATCGAATTCACCGAATCCGCTGCCGCCAAGCCGTTGCATCGGCAGCCGGCCTATGAACCTCCACCGTTCGAAAGCGCCCCCGGCATGCAGCCGCAACACATCCTGTCGCGGTCGACCGTATCGGCGGTCGAATCCGCCTTTAATTCGCTGGCCAGTACCGTGCTCAGTAACAACGCGCGGACGCTGGAAGATCTGGTCAAGGAAATGCTGCGGCCGATGCTGAAGTCCTGGCTTGATGACAACCTGCCCGGGCTGGTCGAGCGCATCGTCAAGGCCGAAATCGAGCGGGTTTCACGCGGCCGATAGGTCCAGGGCCCGCCGGACGGCCCTCATTCAGCCACCCACGACAGGCTTAATCGTCATTTCGGCATGCCAGTCAGGTTGACTTGGCGTGTTCCGACGGCTTTCTAGCCTTCTCAACATCCCCAATTGCGTTGCCATGATCGAGAAAAACTACCAGCCCGCCGATATCGAAACCCGGATGTCTCGCATCTGGGAGAACAGCGGCGCGTTCAAGGCCGGCCGCCCTGAGCGGCGCGACGCCGCGCCGTTCACCATCGTGATTCCGCCGCCGAACGTGACGGGCTCGCTGCATATGGGCCACGCGCTCAACAACACCTTGCAGGATATCCTTTGCCGCTTCGAGCGAATGCGCGGGCGCGACGTGTTGTGGCAGCCCGGCACCGACCACGCCGGCATCGCGACCCAGATGGTGGTCGAGCGCCAATTGATGGAACGGCAGGAGCCGGGCCGTCGCGACATGGGCCGCGCCAAATTCCTCGAACGCGTCTGGCAATGGAAGGCCGAGAGCGGTGGCGTCATCGTCAACCAGTTGAAGCGGCTGGGTGCATCCTGCGACTGGTCGCGCGAACGTTTCACGATGGACGAAGGCCTGTCGCGCGCCGTGGTAAAGGTGTTTGTCGAGCTGCACCGCGAAGGGCTGATCTACAAGGACAAGCGGCTCGTCAACTGGGATCCGAAACTTTTGACCGCGATTTCGGACCTTGAGGTGCAGCAGGTCGAGGTCAAGGGCAGCCTCTGGTATCTGCGCTATCCGATCGAGGGCAAGACTTTTAACCCCGACGATCCCGCAAGTTTCATCGTGGTGGCGACCACGCGTCCCGAAACCATGCTTGGCGATACCGCGGTCGCGGTGCATCCGGATGATGAGCGCTACGAGAAACTGGTCGGCAAGTATGTGATCCTGCCGCTGGTCGGACGCAAGATTCCGATCGTGGCCGACGATTATTCGGACCCCGAGAAAGGCTCGGGCGCGGTCAAGATCACGCCGGCCCATGACTTCAACGATTTCGAGGTCGGCAAGCGGCATGGCCTCCCGCAAATCAGCGTGCTGGACCAGGAGGGTTGTCTCGCCCTGGTCGGCAATGAGGATTATCTGCGCGGATTGCCGGAAGGTTCGACGGAACTGGCGGAAGAGCTGCACGGCGTCGACCGTTTCGCCGCGCGCAAACGGATTGTCGCGCGCTTGGAGGATTTCGGCTTTGTGGAGAGGATCGAGCCGAACACGCACATGGTGCCGCATGGCGATCGCTCCGGTGTCGTGATCGAGCCGTATCTGACCGATCAATGGTATGTCGATGCAAAGACCATGGCGCAGCCGGCGATTGCGGCAGTGCGCAGTGGCGCGGCCTCGTTCGTGCCGAAGAACTGGGAAAGGACCTATTTCGAGTGGATGGAGAACATCCAGCCCTGGTGCATTTCGCGCCAGCTCTGGTGGGGCCACCAGATTCCGGCGTGGTACGGGCCCGACGGCAAGGTGTTCGTCGCCGAGACCGAGGAAGAAGCAGTCGGCAACGCGCTCGGCTATTACGTCGAGCAGGAAGTCATCACGCCCGAGCAGGGCCACGAGATGGCGCAGGATCCCGCCAAGCGCGAAGGCTTCATCGCCCGCGATGAGGACGTGCTCGACACCTGGTTTTCCTCGGCGCTGTGGCCGTTCTCGACCCTCGGCTGGCCCGACGCGACGCCGGAAGTGAAGCGCTATTACCCGACCGACGTCCTTGTCACCGGCTGGGACATCATCTTCTTCTGGGTCGCGAGGATGTTGATGATGGGCCTCCATTTCATGAAGGAGGCGCCGTTTTCGACCATCTACATCCACCGGCTGGTTCGCGACGAGAAGGGCGCGAAGATGTCGAAGTCGAAAGGCAATGTCATCGATCCCCTTGGCGTCATCGATGACTATGGCGCAGACGCTCTTCGCTTTGCGCTGGCGCGGGGGGCCGCGCACAGTCACGACATCAAGCTTTCCCCGCAGCTCGTCGAAACCAATCGCAATTTCGCAACCAAGTTCTGGAACGCCTGCCGCTTCGCCGAGATGAACGGCTGCGCGGAGCCTGTGGGCTTCGATCCGGCGCAAGCCAGAGAGACGCTGAACCGCTGGATCGCGCATGAGAGCTCGCGCGTCACGCGTGAAGTCACGGAGGCGATCGAAGCCTATCGCTTCAATGATGCGGCGAACGCGATCTATCGTTTCGTCTGGAACGTCTATTGCGACTGGTACCTCGAGCTCGCCAAGCCGGTGTTGCTGGGCGAGGAGGGCGCCGCGAAGGCGGAGACCCGCGCCATGATCGCGTGGGCGCGTGACGAGATCTTAAAACTGCTGCATCCCTTCATGCCGTTCATCACCGAGGAGCTGTGGGCGGTGACGGCCAAGCGCCATGGCCTTTTGGTGCTCGCCGCATGGCCACGCAAGGCGGGCAGTCTGACAGACAATCAACTGGCCTCGATGGCGGGACCGAACGACGCATTGATTCCACCGGTCATCGTCACGCTAGACGCAGACGAATTCAGCGACCCGGCGGCCGAAGCCGAGATCGGCTGGGTGGTCGATCTCGTCACGGCCATCCGCTCGGTGCGCGCGGAAATGAATATCCCGCCGTCGACCTTGACGCCGCTCGTACTCGCAGGTGCTTCCGCGGAGACCAGGGAACGCGCCCAGCGCTGGAGTGACGTCGTCAAGCGGATGGCGCGGCTTGCCGAGATTTCCTTTGCGGACCGCGCGCCAGAAGGTGCAGTACAGTTGCTGGTGCGCGGCGAGGTCGCAGCGCTTCCGCTGAAGGGCGTGATCGATCTTTCGGCGGAGAAAACGCGGCTTGAGAAGGAGATCGCCAAGGCCGACGCCGACATCAAGCGCGTCGACGCCAAGCTCGGAAATGAGAAATTCGTCGCCAATGCGCCGGAAGAGATCGTCGAGGAAGAAAAGGAAAAGCGCGAGGCGGCGCTGGCGCGAAAGGAAAAGATCCTCGAGGCGTTGGAGCGATTGAAGAAGGCTTCGTAACCGATATCAATCCGGAAACCGCTTGCTGAGGAATTTCGATCCGTTCAGGCCGTAGCGCCAGGGCAGATCGATCGCCTTGGTGATCCCGATCCGCACGCCGGCTGCGATCTCCGGTTTGCCAATCCGCGCGTGCAGCGCGATCGGGGGCTGATCCAGCGGCAGCTCGCTATGCGCGATGGTGACGGCGAGCGCTTCGGTGAGCTTGCCGGGCCCGGAACACAGCGCGCGTTCGTCGTGCAGACCGCGCCGCCGGCGCATTGCCGAGATGCCGTGGGTCGGCTGCAGCGCACGGATCAGCACGGCGCTGGCGGAGCCCTCTTCCTCGCACACGAAATTTAGGCACCAGTGAATACCGTAGGAGCGATAGACGTAAGCAAAGCCCGGGGGGCCGAACATCACCCTGTTGCGCGCCGTCGGCCCGCGAAAGGAGTGCGCAGCGGGGTCGGTGTGATGATAGGCCTCGACCTCCACGATGATGCCGCCGACGCCATCGACCAACAGCGTCGCGCCGATCAGGTCAGGCGCGACCTCATGCACGCTGCGGCCGAAAAACGAGCGTTTGAGTGGCTTGCCGAGGCGAGGGACAATCGCTGCGGCGGATTGGGAGTTTTGAGCCATTTGGAGGAGAATCAGCGCGGAACAGGGGAAATCCCACTCAATATGTTGCACGTTCTGCCGCGTTCGGCGAGCCGGGTTGCAGCCGTTGGCGGCACGGACTACTTAGAGACTCTTTCCACTTGCGGACATGCCATGGTCATCGTCGTCGATACAGTCTCAGCCACGCCGCTGCGTCCGCGCCATCCTGAAAAGGTGAACCGGCCCGACGCGGTGTCGCCGCCTAAGCCGGACTGGATCCGGGTGCGTGCGCCGAACACGCGCGGCTACGCCGACACCCGCCAGATCGTGACAGAGAATGGCCTGGTCACGGTCTGTGAAGAGGCAGGCTGCCCAAATATCGGCGAGTGCTGGGATAAGAAGCACGCCACCTTCATGATCATGGGTGATACCTGCACCCGTGCCTGCGCGTTCTGCAACGTCAAGACCGGCATGCCCGGCGCGCTCGATGCCGCCGAGCCGGAACATGTGGCGGAGGCTACCTTCAAGCTTGGGCTTGCCCATGTCGTCGTCACCTCTGTCGATCGCGACGATCTGGCCGACGGAGGCGCCGAACATTTCGCGCAAACCATCCGCGCCATCCGCGCGCGCTGCCCGACGACCACGATCGAGATTTTGACGCCGGACTTCCTGCGCAAGGAAGGCGCCCTCGAGGTCGTGGTGGCGGCAAAGCCCGACGTGTTCAACCACAATCTGGAAACGGTGCCGTCGCGGTATCTCACCGTGCGCCCGGGAGCGCGTTATTTCCACTCGATCCGGTTGCTGCAGCGGGTCAAGGAAATCGATCCGGCCATCTTCACCAAGTCCGGCATCATGGTCGGTCTCGGCGAGGAGCGTCACGAAATATTGCAGGTGATGGACGATCTGCGCTCGGCCGACGTCGATTTCCTCACCATCGGGCAATATCTGCAGCCGACCCGGAAGCATCACTCCGTCATGCGATACGTCGCGCCGGACGAATTCGCAGGCTACGAGAAAGTCGCCTACACCAAGGGTTTTCTGATGGTGTCGGCGAGCCCGCTGACCCGCTCGTCACACCACGCCGGCGATAATTTCGCCAAGCTGCAAGCGGCGCGGGCTGCATTATCCCGCTGAGCAAAGACAATGCCGAGGTTTTCCAGCAAGCGGCGGGTTCATCACACCGCGCCGCAGATGTTCGATCTGGTCGCCGACGTCGAGCGCTATCCCGAATTCGTGCCGTTGTGTCATTCGCTGAAGGTCCGTCAACGCACGCCGAAAGAGGACGGTACTGAGGTGGTCGTCGCCGACATGACCGTGTCGTTCAAGCTGGTGCGGGAAACTTTTACCACCCGGGTGACGCTCGATCGTCCCAATCTGAAAATTTTGGTCGAATATCTGCGCGGACCATTCAGGAATTTGGAAAACCGCTGGACGTTCGAGCCCAAATCCGAAACCGATTGCGACGTCGGCTTTTACCTCGCCTACGAATTCAAGAGCCGAATGCTGGCCATGCTGATGGGCACGATGTTCGACACGGCATTTCAGCGATTTGCCGCGGCGTTCGAAAAGCGGGCGGATGCGATTTATGGGAAACCGGGGATCAGCCGGCCATCTTAAGCTCGCGGTGGCCGGCGCCGCTTGACGGCGCTGCGACGCGGCGTCCGCGCCACCCGTGGGCGCAGGCGGCTCATCGTTTCGCGGCGCGGTTTTGCGGCTGCCTGTGGGCCGCGCGCCAATTCCATCAGCATGCGCAGCGCTTCCAAGACCGAGCGCTGACGCACCGCAGTGCGTCCGATGGCGCCGAAACGGTATTCGCGATGCAGAATTCTCCCGTCGCGCGCGGCAACCGCGAAATGCACCAGACCGACCGGTTTGCCCGGCGTCGCGCCGCCCGGACCTGCAATGCCTGTGATCGAGACCGCGAGATCGACGCCGGCCTTCTCCAGCGCGCCGATCGCCATCGCGGTTGCGGTTTCCTTGCTGACCGCGCCGAAGGTCGCGAGCGTCGTCGCCTTCACGCCGAGCATGGCCCGCTTGGCCTCATTCGAATAGGTGACGAAGCCGCGGTCGATCACATCGGAGGAGCCGGGAATATCGGTCAGCGCGCCGGCGACCAAGCCACCGGTGCAGGATTCCGCGGTCGCGACCGTCAATTTCCGCATCCGGCACAAATCGAGCAGCGAGCGGGAGAGGGCGCGGGCATCGCTGCCGCTCATGTCAGTCGTTCCAACCCTTGTCGTGCCAAGGCAGGCGGATGGTGGCACTCGCGGTCGCGGCGATACCTTCCTCGCGGCCGGTGAAGCCGAGCCGTTCGCTGGTGGTCGCTTTCACCGCCACGCGCGAGATGTTCACGCCCGATATTTCGGCAATGCGCGTGCGCATGGTGTCGCGCATGGGGCCGATTTTCGGCCGCTCGCAGATCAGCGTCACCTCGAGATTGGCAATGCGTCCGCCTCGCTTCGTGACGCGATCGACCGCGTATTTCAGAAATCGGTCAGACGCCGCGCCCTTCCACTTGGGATCGCTCGGTGGAAAGTGCGACCCGATATCGCCGTCCGCCAGCGCCCCCAGAATGGCATCGACAAGCGCGTGCAAG
>JBJMTR010000450.1:0-15976 GCA_045811565.1 Bradyrhizobium sp. | reverse complement strand
GCCGTGCGTGAACAGGACGTGGAGATTGACCCATGTCTGTGCGTTGGATGGCAGCAGCGAGGATTTGAGCTCGCGTGCCGCGAGCATCACGCTTTGGTAGCTGCCGCGAAGCCAGTAGCGGTCCACATCCAGGTTGCGCAATTTGTAGTACGTGCGTATCTCCTGCAGCTGGGCGTAGGTATCGGCCAGCGGCTGCCAGTCCCACAATCTGATGTTCTCGATGGTGGCCTTGTTGGCTTCGAGCGCCCTGAAGCTGAGGTTCTGTTCGGCAGGGAATGGTTTCGCCGCGATCCGGTTGAGATTGTAGGCTTCGCGGGTCAGGCGGATGCCGCGTTCGATGTAGGGCCGTTCCAGCTCCAGTTCGTTCGGTTTCACGTAAAGTCGCTGGAACAGGGTGGGGACCACGCCGGACAGCAGGAAGGCGCCGCCGAACACGAGCAACATCGCGGCGGTGGGAAGCCGGTAGGTGCGCGCCCACAGGTTTGCCCAAGCGGCGCATGCCGCGACCGCGCAAACCCCGATCAGTGACCAAAGGACGGGCAGCTCCACGTGAATGTCGGTATAGCTCGCGCCGACCACCACGCCATTGTCTCCGTAGAGCAGCAAATAGCGGTCGAGACCGTACGACCATGCCTTCGCGGCGAAGAAGCAGCCGAGCAGCGCCGAGCCGTGCGCAACCGCCGTCGGCGAAATCGAGCGTCGCTGCGCCTGGTATTCGATGTCGCCATGCACCCAGTAGATCGATGCTGCGAACAGCGCGCTCACGAATAGCGTGAACAAGGTCCAATTCTTGATCGCGATATAGGCTGGCAGGGAAAACAGATAGAATCCGATATCCTTGCCGTACACCGGATCATCAGCGCCATACGGCACGTGATAGAGGAACTGCAGAAAAACGCTCCAGTTGCCGAGCTCCCAGGAGGCGGCAAGCAGCGCGAGAAGCCCTGCGCCTCCGGCGATGGCGGGGGACCATCGCATCCGGTCGCGAATAAATTCAAACAGATCGGGTGGCGGCGCCGTGGTGGTCGCGAGCTTCCAGTCGAAAGCCGAGGAAAGGCGGACTCGTCGCCTTCGGGTGAAGTGAAGTGCGAGCCGTGCGTTCGCCCACACGATGACCGCGGTTATCGCGAAGATGGCGAAAAAAACCGCGGCTTTGGCGCCGACCGTCGTCCAGAAAACCCGCGAATAGCCGATCGCGGAGAACCACATCCAGTCGACCAGGAAGTCGCCGACGAGCGCGAGCAGGATCAGGCAAATGCCGATGAAGATGGCAGTCACGATCAGCCCGACCACGGCGTTTCGCCCTGGTGTCTTCCGTTCGGGCCCGGTAATCCCGATCGTCATGGCTGAATTATAACAGAAGCAGAAGTGTAGCGTCGCCTGTCGCGGGGCGTGGCATCTGTTTTTTTGCGGCGCCCTTCCTACATCAGGATTGAGGCGCGCGTCAGGTCACGCGCGCCCAAATCGGGAGAGCACGCCGTAAGCGGTGATCTCACGATGCTGGTGCGGTTGTGCGCCTTTGCAAGCGGTCGGGACCGAGATACCGGGCCGGCGCGGGGAGGGGCGCTGCGGGAGCGCTTGCCATGACTGATTTCGCCGGGCTTGAAGCCCGTTTCGGCGCCGGAAATTACGCGCCATTGCCGGTTACGATCGTCCGCGGCGCCGGAGTTTACGTCTGGGACGAGACGGGGCGGCGCTACCTCGACATGATGGGCGCGTATTCGGCGGCGAGCTTCGGCCACTGCCATCCGCGCCTCGTCAAGGCGTTGACGGACCAGGCCCAGCGCCTCGATACGATCTCGCGCGCTTATTTCAACGACCGGCTGGGCCCTTTCCTTGGCCGTGCCTGCGGGCTGACCGGCATGGACGCCGCGCTGCCGATGAACAGCGGCGCGGAAGCTGTCGAGACCGCGATCAAGGCGGCGCGCAAGTGGGCCTACAAGGTGAAGGGCGTGCCGGCTGACCGGGCCGAAATCATTGTCGCGGAGGGAAACTTCCACGGCCGCACTATCTCGATCATCGGCTTTTCTTCGCAACCCCAATATCGCGACGGCTTCGGGCCGTTTCCGCCCGGCTTCAAGCGTGTGCCGTTCGGCGACGCATCGGCGCTCGCCGCCGCCATTACCCCTCACACCGCGGCCTTTCTCGTCGAACCTATTCAGGGCGAGGGCGGCATCAACGTGCCGCCGCCCGGCTATCTCACCGAAGCCGCGCGGATCTGCAAGGCGAACAACGTGCTGCTCTTGTGCGACGAGGTCCAGACCGGGCTCGGACGTACCGGTCGGCTGCTCGCGTGCCAGCATGACGGCGTGGCACCCGACGGCTTGATGCTCGGCAAGGCGCTTAGCGGCGGGCTGTTGCCGGTTTCGCTGTTTCTCGCGCGCCGCGATGTCATGCAGGTTTTCACCCCCGGCGATCACGGCAGCACGTTCGGAGGCAATCCGATTGCATCCGCGGTCGGATCGGCAGCACTCGAAACCCTGATCGACGAGCGATTGGTCGAACGTGCCGCGACCGTGGGCGCGCATCTTCTCAATCGCCTGTCGTCGATCAAAAATCCGGTTATCCGCGAGGTGCGCGGCCGCGGCCTGTTCGCCGGTGTCGAGTTGCACCGGCACATCGCAGCCACAGACACGGTGATCAGGCGCCTGCTTCAGGCGGGAGTGCTGACCAAAGACACCCACCGAAACACCATCCGCTTTGCACCGCCCTTGATCATCGACGAGTTGCAAGTCGATTGGGCCGTCGATCGCTTGACCGAAGTACTGGATGAGGTCGCCGCATCGGCTGGTGTTTCGAAACTCGCAACAATTTAAATTACTTATGAGGCAACTGGAACCAGGTATTTTCATGCGTGGCCGGTAGCATGTGATTGTCACTTTCTCTTTCCGCCCAAGACACGAACGCGTCTGACGAGACCATGGCCATGACAATGATCTATTCCCTGATCAATGAAATCCAGGAAACAACGGTATCTGGTTCAACGAAAAGGCAGTTAAAGGCACTCACGCGCATCACCGATTTGTTCGCCGCCGGGTCCGGGCGGTATTCGACCCAACAAACCGAGCTGTTCGGCGAAGTATTCAAGATCCTTGTTGCCGCCATTGAATTGAAAACCCGGATCAAGCTCGCGAGCCATCTCGCAACCAACCCAAATGCACCAGCGGCGCTGGTTCGAGCATTTGCCTTTGACGATGCGATCGCTGTGGCCGCTCCGGCTCTTAGTCAGTCGATGACATTCAGCGAGTCCGATCTTGTCGTCAGTGCCACTACCCAGAGCCAGGATCATCTTTACGCAATCGCGCAACGTCGAACCATCAGCGAAGTAATCACCGGAATACTCATCGAGCGCGGCGAGCCGAAAGTCGTGCATACCGTTGCGAAGAATGCCGGTGCCCGCATTTCGGATGATAGCTTTCGCGAGCTCGTTGTGCGAGCTCGCGATGATGCGCGGCTCGCGCTGCACGTCGGAAGGCGGCGTGACATTCCCCGTCATCACTTTTTGACACTTCTTGAAGCTGTCTCGGCTTCAGTGTGCCGCAAGATCGTTGCAGCAAACCCGCGATTTACCGATGCTGTGCAGGGTGCGGTAACAGAGGTGATCGACGACATAAATATGGAGGTCCGCAGTAGATTTCCGGACCATGCCAAAGCCAGAATAAAGGTAAGGCGGCTCAAGGACTGGAGAGAACTCAGGGAAGCTAACGTTCATGCGGCCGCTCGCGCGCAAAACTTTGAACAAACGGTGATGGCTTTATCGGCTCTCGCGCGTTGCCCCATCGAGATGGCCGAACGGGCGGTTCTCAACGAAAACCCCGGCGCCGTGCAGGTCATCGCAAAAGCCGCCGGCTGCTCCTGGGTAACGGCTAAAGCTCTCCTGCTGATGAGGGCGGCCGACCGCAGGATGTCAAAGAAGGATCTTGATCGCGCGCGAGAAAACTTCGAGCGGCTTGAAACCGGAACGGCAAAACGGGTGCTTGAATTCTACGATGCGCGGCGCAACGCGCGCACCATCGCGCGCCCGTCAATCGGATCGAGCGCCTCAGCGAGCTTGTGAGCTTTCATCAGTGGGTTCGCTGGTGCGAGAAGCAGGAAAATCATCATCCTCCGTTATCCAGCGGACGATGCTCGGCCAACGTTCCTCAAGAACGCGCTTTCCCATGAAAAGACCAAGGTGATCGCTGGGCACCAGCTCGCAGCGAAGATTCTCGGCCGGCGTTCCGACCAATCGCGTCAATCCGAACAATTGTTGTGGGGAGACGACTTCGTCGGCATCTGCGGCGAGAAGATACATCGGAAGCCGCAGATGCGAGAGGTCGATCTTTTGTCCCAACGCAACGAAGTCGCCGGCGGCAAGTTCGTTGTGCTTGTACAATTTCTCGATAACCTCGAGATAATAGGTTCCGGGAAGATCGAGAGTCCATGAATTCCAGTTGGTGAAGATGGCTTCGAGGCGCGCGAATTCCGGTGAGCCGACCGGCTCCGCCGTCTGCAGCGACCGGCAGATGTCGTAGGCGGCGGCGCTGTCAATTCCCCAGAATTTTGCGATACCTCGGCCGATAACCCGACCGTCGCCGGCTTTCACAAAGCCCTGAAAAACTACCAACGGAGTTGCATCGGTCATCGCGGATAATCCGGAGCGCTGTGCGGCGATATCGACCGGCGCGCCCGCCAAAACCAGCTTGCGCACCTTCGCCGGAAAGCGCGCGGCGTAGAGCAGGGATAGCCAGCCGCCCTGGCAAAGTCCGACAAGATCAACCGACCCGCCGATATGATCGACCAGCACATTGAGATCGGCGAGATAGTCGTCAATTCCGAGAAACCGCATGTCGGCGCTCGCCGAACGCCAATCGGCCATGAACAGCCGGTCCATGCCGGCGCCTCGCAGCGCGCCAACCAGACTGTGCCCGGCCGCGAGGTCGGCCAATGCGGCTCCGTGCAATGCAAACGGCGTACAGAGCAGCGTTGGAACGCCATTTTTCCCGGTCGTGAAGTCGCGGAGCTGCACCGTATTCAGCTGCAGCGCGATCTCGCCCGGCGTCACTCCTTGCGGCTCTTCGGAGGCGCTGCCATCGTCGGTCTCGCTCGCGAGCGCCAGCAGTTGCTCCGCCATAAACGACGCCATTTCGCTGGCGGAAGCGGCGGCAAGCGCCGGCCAGAAGAAAGCCGCATATGGAGACGGAGGTTTTGTTCGCCAGTACATTTGTTTAAGGGAGTGCCGATCCGTGCCGCAGCGTGCCAAATCAAAATCTGCCTACGTAGATAGGCGCGCCGCTGGGCCGGCGCCACTGGCCGCCCGGAAGGGGAACCTGCAGCCGAAGCCGGGCGTCCGGGTTCGTCAACTGCTTTCCGTCCCGAGGCGAACTTCGGCGGTCGCCGCGGTTCGACCGCTCTCAGCGCGCGGCCAGCCTGTTGTGCGCCGCGATGGCTTGCTTGAGGTCATCGTATTCTTCGCAGGAAATGAGGCAGAGGTTTTCGAGCGCCGCCAGGAGTTGCTCGGCCTTGGCGGGTTCGCCAAGCACCAGATACGCCTCCCCGAGATGCTCGTGCGCGCCGCGGTGCCGGGGATTGAGCATCAAGGCCTGCTGATAATGGCCGATAGCCGGCCCGAGTTGGCGTAGCCGCCGATAGGCATAGCCGATGTAGTTCTGGACATCGGCATTGAGCGGGTCGCGCAGCGCGGCGCGCTCGAACGCTGCGATCGCACCATTCCAATCTTCCGACCTCAACGCCTTCTTGCCGGCCTTGAAATCGGGGTCGAGCTGCGCCCAGTCGGCATCCGGCACGACTGTTGCCATCGTGGTGCAGATCGGCCAGCCTTCGGGCACGACTGCCGTCTTGGCGAGCCCGCCGAACCGCGGCGTCATCTCGTTCAACCACCCCGGCGGGCTTACGGCGTAAACGGTCACGCTGGCGATCGGCGCACCGAGCATTGTAGCCAACGCGATCGCGCGGATCATCGTCGTCTCCTCGGGTTTAAAGCTGCCGGGCGCCGTGTCAGACAGCCAGGACTCATTTTCGTGCACCACCTATTGTGTCATCTCGGCTCGAGTATGCCTTGGCCTCACGAATTTCCTGCCGGTCGTTGTCAGCGTTCTTGGCCAACTCCAGCAGCTTGGCGAAGTACGTGGATGCTTTCTGGCGGTCGCCTGCACTTTCGGCGGCACGGGCGCTTCCCAAGAACGCGCGAAAGCGGTTGGGAGTTTGCTTGAGTGCGGTCTCGAACTCGACCAGGGCAGCTGCCGGCTGTCCCGTTTCAAGAAGTAATTCTGCCAGCAACTCGCGGGACGGATAGAGGCGATTCTCCATCGCCACGTGCTTAAGACTACCGTCTTCGCTGTCGGCAGCTGCCCGCATGAACCGCAGCGCCTGATCGCCGGCGCCTTCCTTCAGTGCCACCCATGCGGAAATGGCAAGCATTTGCTCCTCGGTGCGGTCGGCCCAGTAGGACTGGTCGGCGCGCTGCAGAGTCGTCCGCAAAAACTTCATCGCTTCGATCTCTTCTTTGGCGCCTGCGAGATCGCCGGTGCGCGCCATGCCGAGACCGCGCGTGAAGCGGATCAACGAATCCGCCATCGGATATTTGGTCGGAGTCATCGGCAGCGCGGCAGCGCCGGCCCAGTCCGCCCGTTCCAGCACATAGCGCGCCGGCATAGCAGCCTTGGCGGTGAAATTGACGAAGTTGATCGGACGATCACCGCGGTCGGCGGTAGCGAGCGATTTCCGGATCATCGCATCGGCCTTGGCATCCTGCGCGAGCTGCAGGTGTGCGTAAACCGTAAAATCCGATGCGTGATAATAGTCGGGTTGAATCTCAAGCGCTGCTGCGTTGGAGGCGATGGATTCTTCCCAAAGCCCGGCCATGGAGTAGATGTGCGACGGCATGTGCCGCGCGTGCGGCACGGCCGGCGCAATGCCGGCATAGCGTCGTGCCGACGCGATTCCCTTTTCGGCAAGCGGCGCAAAGTCGTAGGCGTGAATGAGGTAGTGCGTCACGCCTGGATGCTGCGGGTTCTGTTCGAAAAGCTTCTCCAGAAGCGCTGCGGATTTGAGCTGATTAGCGTAGGTGAGGTCGCTTTTCGGTGCCGAGGCTTGCAGCGTCAGCGCATAGTAGGCCTGCACCTCGTACTCGTCCGGATAGCTTTGCGCCATGCGCTCCATCGCGGCATTGTAGGCTGCCAGTCGGGCGTCCACCGCGGCCTTGTCATGGTCGCGGAAATAGGCGCTCAGCGCCTCGATCCAGTCGCGCTCCTGTGGCGTCTTTGCGCCGGCAGCGCGCGCTTTTTCGAGTGCGTCCCAAGCCGCCTGCGCATCGGCCGGCGTCGGCGTGGTTGCGAGGGTGTTGCCAAGCAGGTCCATCGCGACACCCCAATACGCCATTGCACAGGTGGGATCCTGCTGCAGTATCCCTTCGAATTTCCGGCGGGCGATCAGGAACCAATACGAGTGCAGCATGGCGACGCCCTGCTCGAACTCGGCCTGCACGTTGGGATCGCAGGAGGTAGGGAAGAACACCTTACCGAGTTTTTGGTCTTGTTGGCCCATTGCGCCGCTCGCGAGCACGGCGGAAATCAGGCCGGCGGCAAACAAGGTTCGCCCCGATTGTGTGTTCATCGTAAGCCTCCTCTTTCACGAGCGATGGTCCGTGAACTGCTCCATTGATTGGTGCGTCCTCGTCTTTTCCTTGCCCCCAAGACTGCTCGCTGGGTGTCCTGCACAGGCGTCTCGATGCGGAAATACGCAACAGCCCCGGCGCCCAAGTCGCGCCCGCAAAACCAGTATCAAACGAATGAGTAATGCCTGCCTGCCGAAGGCACCAGCGCTGCACTTGACTAGAGGACTCCGGCACGTCCCGATCGGCAGCTCGCCATTTGAAGACTACACCACTTCCGCTGCTCAAAGAAGGCTTGAAAGTTTCGCACTGGCACTTTTCAGGCAGTCCTGTGCCTGCCTGCGTTCATTGAGGGTGAGGGGGCCTGGCGGCTGCCGCGGCGGCATTGCCTAATGGCTCAGAGTGGACTTTGATCCACGCTGCAACTGAAGATCAAACTCATCAATCCGCAGATCATCGATCATTGCGCCATCGACGTTGGCTGGCGGAAAGTCGTGCGTTGGCACGTCGACGACGCCAAGTGGCGCCGGGCTTCTCGGTCAAGAGGCTGCGCCGCATCATTACTCGGAGATCTTGTCTGCGACTACTCGAAGATCTTGTCTGCGACGCTTTAGCGAAGGCTTCTGGTGCCCCTGGCCGGCAGCCGCATAGTGTCATAACTATATGAATTTAAAACAATTTTCATCGCGAATTGCTGTCGATACCAACACAAATACCAACGAGCCGACGAGCAAAAAATAAAACGCACGCTCCCCGCAGCGGGCACTTCCCATGCCATTCGGTCTCCACGACTGCAGCGACCGGAATCGAACCCGGCTCTAACCCGAAATCCCGGCGGGATGAACGACCTCGGGGCCCCACTCGCTTGTGCTTGGCGCGAGACCGACTCCCAGAGTGGTCACCATTTCGGAGCGCGTCGCTAGTTCTCGATCCAAACAGTCATGCCGGGCTCAAGGCCTGCCGGTTCTCTCTCCGGATCGAGGCGCAAGCGAAGCGTGTTGCGGTCGTGATCCCCAATTACCCGCTCGGCTTGCCAGGCGGCGAACGTTCCGAGCGGCCGCAGTTCGGTGATGACGGCTTTGGTTGGGCCATCGGTGCCGTTCCGCATCACCCTCGCCGTTTCTCCCATCGTGAGACGATTAAGATGATCTTCGCGCACATTGAACGAGAGCCATTGCTTGCCTGCCACCTCGACCATCAGGATCGGTTGGCCTGCGCGAACATTCTCGCCCACCTCTGCGGCGACGACGCTGACCACACCGTCGGCCGGAGCACGCAAGACCATCTTGTCAAGACGGCGTTCGAGCACAGTGACCGCGGCGGCCGCGGCCTGCACTTGTGCGTCGGCGATCGACCGTTCCTCCCGGGTCGGGCCCGCCGCGGCAGCATCGTAATTCGCCTGGGCCTGCGCCACATTCGCACGTGCGCTTGCGGCGTCGTTTTCGGCCTGGTCAAGCGACTGTTGGGACTCAAAGTTCTGACGTGCCAGCGTGCTGGTTCTTGTGAGCTGGGCCTGCACGTAGTCAAGGCGGGCGCGTGCCTTGGCGATTGCCGCTTTCAGAGAGTCGACCTGCTCGTGACGGACGCCGGCATAGACGTTGTTGCGATTCGCGGTTGCCGACGCGAGCGCGGCACGCGCCTGGTCCGCCTGTGCCGTCAGTTCCACTGCGGAAAGCCTTGCCAGGACATCACCCGCGTGCACATAGGCACCCTTCTCGACCGCAATCGACACGAGTTGGCCATTCACCTCCGGCTCTACCCTGACTTCGGTCGCCCGCACGACGCCAACGATTGTGGCCGCCGATCCGGGACGACGCAGGGAGTAGATCAGAACGCCCGCGACGAGCACGAGCGCGATCGCAACGATGGCGGCACGCCTAGCTTTGTGCATGTCCCTGTCCTCTTTTGACGGCAAGTGCCGAGATCACCGCGAGCGCGAAATAGCCTAGAGCCAGACACCACAATCCGAGCCAGTCATGCGCGACCTCCCAGATGCTGGCACCCAGCTGATTGATTCGCACGAGACCGTCGATCGCGGAGTCGGCCGGGAACATCCGGCCGAGGGCGATGGCCGCGTCGGGGATTGCTTCGCGCGGCCATGCGAAACCGGCGGTGAAGAACTGGGGCAGGCTGGTTGCGAGGAGGAGGAGCGTTGCGTTTTCCGGTCGCGTGAACCAGGCCCCGATGGCCTGTCCCATGAAGCTCGTCGCCAGCAAAAAGACGGTTGCGAGCGCGAAGATTTGCGGAAGATGCCCGAGGGTCGAAAAGCCGTAGATCCGCGGCAGTACGATGAGGTAAAGCGCGAGCGCTGGAAGGTAGATGGTCAGATGGGCAATACCACGGCCGAACACGCCGGCAAACGCTCCGCCGCCGGTCGTCAGCGCCGTGCCGGTCAACATCGCCGCCCCGATCAGGAGCGTCTGCTGCAGGATCAGCACAAACGCCGCTGGAACGACGTAGCTCGCATAGCCGCCCACCGGGTTGAAGATCGGCTGCAGCAGAACGTCGGCCGGGCTCGTGCTCGCCAATTTCGCCTTGACCAGGCTTCCGTCCGAGCGAGCGCCTCGCGAAACGAGCTCGGACGTTAATGCTCCGATGGCGGTGGCGACGCCGCTTGCGGTCGACCTGAATATGAACAGGTAGGTGGCGTCCGCATAAACCGGGATGTGAGGGGTGATGCCCTTGAGCACGTCGCGCTCGGTGCCCGCTGGGATTTCGACAGCGGCAAAAGCCTTCCCGCGATCGATTGCGGCGTGTGCCTCGGTAACAGTGCGGGCGCGGACCGCAACGCTCAATGCCCCACTCGCATCCAGCGTCTCGACGATCCGGCGGCTGAGATCGCTCAGATCGTTATCGACGACCGCGATGGGAAGCTTGCGAAGGATCTGGTTCAGATAGGGTTGCGGATAATAAATGCCGTAAACCAGGGGAGCCAGGAACAGCACGCTGAAGGCGCTCCGCGTTCCGAGCACGCGCCGCCACTCCGCCATGAAGGCGCCGCCGATGCCGCGCTGTGTGCGGTCGATCTCCTGTTGCTCGGCGGGTCGCGGCGTCTCAAACCAGCCCTTGCGCTTGAGGCTCGCCATGCGCAGCAATGCTAGGCCGGCAAAGAGCATCGCCAGGCCCGCGAGCGCCGCGAAGGGAACGGCGGATTCCGAGACCGGCAATCCCCGCGCCGCTTGCCCCATCAGGACGGCCATGTACCAGCGCAGCGGCAGGATCGCGCTCCAGACTTGCGCAAAAGCATTCATGCCCATGACGGGAAAGCCGACGCCTGCGTAACCAAATGCGGGAGAGGCGAAGAGGCCCGCAAGTCCGAGGCCGGTCGGCAAGTCACCGACCAGGAGCTGCAGCAAGGCGCCTACCGACAAATAGGCCATAATCAGCAGCGAGCCGGCGGCGACCATCAACGGCACGTCTCCCCTGAAGGGGATTTGCAGCACGCCCTCCAGCAGGAGCGGCTCGGCCAACATGATAAGGAAGAAGATGCAGAATAGCGGCGCGAGCTTGCCGGCCAGCGCGACGACCGGATCGCCACCGGCACTTTCGAGCCAGGCCCGCGCGTCGCGACGGCGGAATTCAGAGCCGACGGAATAGCCTGCGGCGAGCGTGATCACCACGTGGATGATCGTTGGCAGCAGCGCACGCAACAGGAACTGCGCATAATTCTTTTGCGGATTGACAAGCGCGATGGTTTCCGCGGTGAGCGTTCCCATGGAAGCCGGCGAGGGCGCGGCCCTCTTGGCGGGGGCCGCCACCGTCGCCGCGGCGGAAAGCGCATCGCTCAGTCCCGAAGACGCAATGCCGGCCGCCGTCAGGAACTGCTGGTTATAGAACCCGACGACCTGCGGGCGGCGTTGGGCCTTCAAATCGCGCTCGAAATCAGGCGGGATATGGATGGCCGAAATCGCCTTGCCGGAGCGTATGTCCTGCACGGCCGTCGACAGCGTACCG
Source organism: Bradyrhizobium sp. (assembly GCA_045811565.1). Taxonomy (GTDB): domain Bacteria; phylum Pseudomonadota; class Alphaproteobacteria; order Rhizobiales; family Xanthobacteraceae; genus Bradyrhizobium. The sequence continues at coordinate 4,410 of JBJMTR010000450.1, read as the reverse complement.
GAGCGGTCGACGATTTTCAGGCTCGGCGAGGCCGCGACGTATTCCACCAGGGCCCGCGAAGCGTCCGACTTGTCCTCGTCGACGACCGTCACCCCGAGCCCCCGTATGACCGGATGGCTGAAGACGGTCGTGAGAACCACGAACGCAAACAGCGGCACGCCGAAGATCAAAAGCAGCGCCACACGATCGTGAAACAGCCATTGGCATTCGCGCCGCGCGACCAGCAGAAATCCGGGTTTTGACGCCGGCCTCATTGCCGTGACCGCCAGTCGAGATAGGCGCTCATACCCGGTCGCAGCTCCGGCACCGGCTGGACCGGGTAGGCGCGGATCGAAAACGTCCGCAAGTCGAAATCGCCGGTAGCACGCGTGGCCCGCCAGCTCGCATACTCGCCCTTGGTAGCAACAAGCTTGACTTCCACCGTGACGCGGCGGTCAGCGAGCGCCGGAATACGGACATCAAATCGATCGCCGACCTTCAAACCCTTGACGAGATCCTCGCGAAGATCGAAGTGAATCCACACGTCGGACAAATCGATCAAGGTTACGAGTGGCACGCCCGGCGATACATATTCGCCGGGCTCCACGTTGCGCTGATAGACCTGCGAGGTTACGGGAGCATAGACCTGCAGTTGATCGATGATCGATTGAACGCTCTGGATATCGGCATTGGCCTTTTCGACGCTGGTCCTGGCAATGGCCCGCTCCTCCTTCGTGTAGCCGTTGACGGCCTGGTCGTAGGCCGATTTGGCCTGATCGACTGCGCGTTCGCTTTCATGCAGCGCATCCGTCACTTGGTCGAGGCGGGCTTGCGGCGCGTTTCCTTGCCCAGTCAATGTATTAGTTCGATCGAAGGTCTTCTGCGCCAGCACCAGCGCCGCCTGCGCGCGCTCCATTTCCGCTTTCCGTGCAGCAATGGTTTCTACCCGTGTTCCGATGAGTACGTTGGCAAGCTGGGCCTCCGCAACGGCCTTAGCCGCTCTCATCTGCTCGAACTTTGCGACGGTCTCCGGATTATCGATCCTTACGAGCACAGCTTTCGCAGGGACGTTCTGGCCGCGCTCGACGGGTATTTCCCTGACCCGTCCGTCGACCCGCGCGGCTATGTCGAGCCGTGTTGCATCGACCTCACCCTGCACGAGAAGTGGTTCCGGTCGCAAGAGATAGAAGACGGATAACGCCACAACGACAGCTGCAACGATGCCGACGATAATGGAAGGCGCACGCGTCTCCGCGCGCGTGTTCGTGTCCTGCCTGTCACTTGGTGCGTCGGACGTACGTTGAACTTCCTCGCCAGAGGTTGGGACGTCCATGCCTGACTCCACTTAGTTCATGACAGTCTTGTTTGTTAGGCCTCGCCGGACCTCCATGCACCGTGTCTGACTTGGCGACACCGTGACTTAGCCAGCGCGCGCATTTCGCCGCTTGTCTGGACGCGCTTCGATTTGCAGCTTCGTGCGCTCAATTCCACCGTGACCAGCGCAATGACATAGAGCGAGCAGCGACAGACATGTCCGCAGCGGCAAAACCCCTCTGTGAACCGGCCATAGACTGCCGCCCAAATATCCTGCGCGTATGAAATGTGTAAGTACGCAGCAAGGATGAGCCGCGCCGTACGGCAGCGATGAAGAAGCACAACCATTCCAGCGACGATCGTCTCATTCAATATCGCGGCAAGTATCCGCGGCACAGTCGCGGTCAAGCGCTGACCAATTTCGCGTCAGATCGACATATGGGTGCCAAATGTCTGAAGCCGCCAAGAAGAACAATCGAAGTGCTGGCGCCAGCGCCGTCGCTCCGCGTCTCTTTGTCCTTGAACTGAACGCCGGTCGCATCCACTCCATGAATGCCGACGGTTCCGACCGCAAGACCATCGTGTCGGATTGCCATTTGCCAGACGGCATCGTCGTCGATGCTGAAGCTGGCCATATCTACTGGACCAACATGGGCATCCCAAGCCTGAATGACGGGTCCATCGAGCGCGCCGACATCGATGGCAAGAACCGCAGGACAATCGTCGCACAGGGCGACACCCACACTCCGAAGCAGATCATCCTCGATAAGAAAGGCGGCAAGCTCTATTGGTGCGACCGCGAGGGTATGCGCGTCATGCGCTGCAATCTCGACGGCACGCAGCTGGAGACGCTCATCGAGGCCGGTCGCGGCGATGTCGATGCCCGGGATCAGACACGATGGTGTGTTGGGCTGACGATCGACCCGAAATTCGGGCACATCTACTGGACGCAAAAAGGCCCCGACAATGCCGGGCTAGGCCGCCTCTTTCGTGCCAATGTCGAAATTCCCGCCGGCCAAACTGCGGCGAACAGGTCCGACATCGAGATTTTCTACGACGCTCTGCCGGAGCCGATCGATCTCGAACTCGACCACACGAACCGTGTTCTCTACTGGACCGACCGCGGCGATCCTCCGCGCGGCAACACAGTGAACCGGGCCTCGATCGACAACAAGCCTGCCGAGCCGGAGATCGTGGTGACCCATCTCATGGAGGGAATCGGTATCGCGCTCGATATTCCAAACGATCGCATGTTCGTGACCGATTTCGCCGGCTCGATTTACTCTGCACGGCTCAATGGATCCAGTGAACGAAATTTCCTCTTTGCACAGGGCAACCTCACCGGCATCGCCTACGCCGAAATCTAACAAACGCTTCGGAGAAATGACATGACCGATACCAAACCCATTCGCCGCATCGCCATCATCGGCACCGGCGTGATCGGCGCGAGCTGGAGCTCGCTGTTTCTCGCCAAGGGACTGCAGGTCGTGGCGACGGACATCGCGCCGAATGCAGAAGCCGCGCTGAGGAAGTTCGTCGAGACCGCCTGGCCGGCGCTCAAGCGACTGGGCCTCTCGCCCCGAGCGTCGCAGTCGAACCTGACGTTCACGACCGACATCGCGCAAGCGCTCGCCGGCGCCGACCTGGTCCAGGAGAATGGGCCCGAGCGGATCGATTTCAAGCAGAAGCTCTATGGACAGCTCGACCAGTTGCTGCCGCCCGACGTGATCATCGCATCGAGCTCGTCGGGACTCACCATGAGCGAAATCCAGAAGGGCGCCGCGTCCCATCCCGAGCGCTGCGTCATCGGCCACCCGTTCAATCCGCCGCACTTGATCCCGCTGGTCGAGATCGTCGGCGGGGTCAAGACCTCGGAGGCGACGATCCGGCGCGCGGATGAATTTTACACCTCGATCGGTCAGCGGACGGTGCGCGTCAACAAGGAAATGCCGGGACATGTCGCCAACCGCTTGCAGGCCGCGCTTAGCCGCGAGGTTTATTACCTTGTCGCCGAGGGTGTGGTGAGCGCCGCCGACGTCGATACCGCCCTGAGCTGGGGCCCGGGTCTGCGCTGGGGCGTCATGGGCAGCATGATGCTCAACCATCTCGGCGGCGGTCCGGGTGGCATCGAGCACTTCTTCAAGCAGTTCACCGGCCCGATGACGGCTTGGTGGAAGACCCTCGGCTCGCCGGTGCTGACGCCGGAAGTGCAAAAGAAGCTCGTCGACAGCGTCCATGCCGAGGCCGGCTCGCGCACTATCGAGGCGCTGGAGGCGGAGCGCGACGAAGTTCTGCTCGGCCTGATTGAGCTGCGCAACAAGGTTGCCAAGTCGAGCCAGACGAAATCGACGGAGCCGGTCGCCTGAGATCAGGCATCGCCGGCGAGATCGATCATCCATCCGACGCGTCCTTCAATTTTTCCGGCTTTCAAGCCACAGCATCAGGAGTCCCAAATGCCCACTGCAACCGCCGCAAGCAAGATCGCCGCGCCGAAGCCGGTGCCTGCACCCAACGGCGACTTCTATCAGCTCATCGACAGCGTCCGTGCCGAGGCCGGCTCGCGCTCGATTGAGGAGCTGGAGGCGGAGCGCGACGAAGTTCTCCTTGGCCTGATTGAGCTACGCAACAAGGTTGTCAAGTCGAGCCAAACGAAATCGACGGAACCGGTCGCCTGAAACCAGGCGCCGCCGGCGAGATCGATCACTATCCGACGCGTCCTTTAATTTTTCCGGCTTTCAAGCCACAGCATCAGGAGTCCCAAATGCCCACTGCAACCACCGCAAGCAAGATCGCCGCGCCGAAGCCGGTGCCTGCACCCAACGGCGACTTCTATCAGCTGATCGACCATCTCACCCCCGAGGAGAAAGCGGTCGTCAAAAAGGTGCGGACCTATATGGAGACAAAGGTCCAGCCGGTCATCAACAAGTACTGGTCGGATGACGCGTTTCCGTTCGAACTGCTGCCTTCGTTCAAGGAACTTGGCCTCGGCGGGCTCGGCTTTGAGGGTTATGGCTGCGCGGGCGGCAGCCAGAAGCTATTCGGTTTCGTCGCGATGGAGATCGCGCGCGTCGACGCGTCGTTCTGCACGTTCTGGGGCGTACACAGCGGCCTCGCGAT
>JBJMTR010000449.1:0-10104 GCA_045811565.1 Bradyrhizobium sp. | reverse complement strand
TGCCAGCGTGCTCGAGAGTTCGACCGAGCCCTGCCCGCAATGCGGCGGCAGCGGCCACGTCCGTTCGGTGTCCTCGGTAGCGCTGCAATTGCTGCGCGGCATCGAGGAAATCCTGATGAAGGGCGCGACCCACAATCTGGTGGTGCGCACGCGGACCGACGTCGCGCTCTACGTGCTCAACCACAAGCGCGGGCATCTGCGCGATCTCGAAACCGCCTTCAAGGTCTCGCTGGCCGTCGTCGCAGATCCGACCGTGAGTGGCCAGCAGTCGTTCGTCATCGATCGCGGTGAACAGGTGCATACGCTGGAGGCGGCGAAGGCGCTGCTCTCCGCGCAGGCCGCGGCCGCGCCGTCGCAGACCGAGGAAGCGTATGAGGATGAAGAGCCGTTCGATATCGAAGCGGAAGTCGAAACCGAAGAGACCGAAGGGCTGACCGACGAGTCTGCAGCCGGCGAAGAAGCTGGCGGCGAAGCCGAGGCCGACGGTCATCGGCGTAAGCGACGCCGTCGGCGACGCGGACGCGGTGCTGAAGCACGTGAAGGCGGACAGCCGCGCGATGAGGCCGATGCCGTGCGCGCGATGTCTGAGGCGCCTGATGTTGCCGTGACGGAGGAGGCCGAAGCCGACGAGGATGAGGGCGAGGAACAGCCCGGATTCGGGCGCGCCGATCAGGCCAGCGGCGAGCGCCGGCCGCGGCGCCGCGGGCGTCGTGGCGGACGCCGCCGGCGTGGCGGTGGACCGGAGGATGGTCTTGCCGCTTCGATCGCGGACGAACTTGGACCGCGATCGGCTCCGGAGGCAACCGAGGCCGTTGCCGACTTCGACAGCGGTTCACCCGAGCCGGCGCCATCGCTGGTGCAGCCCGAACCTGTCTCGCCCCCGCCGCAACCGCAGCCACAACCCGCTGAACGCGCTCAGCCGGAAACGGTCGGTGCATCCACGCCGGAGGAGACTGCCCAGGAAGCCGAGCGGGCTGCCGCGCGGCGGCGCTCGACAGTGCGCGAAAAGGTCAGCTTCTTCACCAGTCCGCAGCCTGAGGCGGCGCCGACGCCGGCGCCTGTGGTTCACAGCCAGCCTGAGCCGGCTCCCGCCGCCGCAACCGAGGCCCAGCCGCGCAAGGCCGGTTGGTGGTCGCGGCGCTTCGGCGGCGGCGAATAGAAATCCACTTCACATAAAAAGCCGCCCGGCAAAACCGGGCGGTTTTTCGTTTGGTCGCGATCTGCCAAACTGGAGTATGATCCGGAAAAGTGGGCGCCGGTTTTCCCTCGCGACAAACGCAAAGCGTTTGCGCGGAGATCATCCTCAAACAAAAAGGATAGCCGGGATGATGATTCGAAAGAAAAGCATCACGCTCTAATCCGTCGTAATGGCCGTCTCGAGATCCGATGGATCGATCTGCTTGTTGAGATTGCCGTGCAGTTTGTCGTGATCGAGCTCGCCCTCCCACCACGACACCACCACGCACGCGACACCATTGCCGCACAAATTGGTTAGCGCGCGGCATTCGCTCATGAACTTGTCGATCCCAAGAACGACGGCCATGCCGGGCACCAAACGCGGATCCACAACCGCCAGCGTTGCCGCGAGCGTGATAAACCCCGCTCCCGTGATGCCGGACGCCCCCTTTGAGGTCAGCATTGCGACAAGCAGGATAGTCAGTTGCTGGCTGAAGCTGAGATCGAAACCGAGCGCCTGCGCAATGAACAGGGTTGCGAGCGTCATGTAGATGTTGGTGCCGTCGAGGTTGAACGAATAGCCGGTCGGGACAACCAACCCGACCACGGATTTCGAACAGCCGAGCCGCTCGAGCTTCTCCATGAGGGAAGGCAGTGCGCTCTCCGATGATGAAGTGCCGAGCACGATCAAGAGCTCGTCCTTGATATAGGACAGGAACTTGAAGATGGAGAAACCGACCGTCCGCGCGACGATGCCCAGCACGACGAAAACGAAAAGCGCAGCCGTGACATAGAACGTGGCGATGAGCCCGATCAGGTTCAGGATGGCGCCGGTTCCGAACTTGCCGATGGTAAAGGCCATCGCGCCGAACGCGCCGATCGGCGCGGCCTTCATGACGATGGCAATGACGCCGAACACGCCGTGCGCCGCATCGTCGATAAAGGCGCGCAGCGTATGGCCGCGCTCGCCAAGACCCATCACCGCAAAACCGAACAGAACCGAAAACAGCAAGACCTGAAGGATCTCGCCGCTCGCGAAAGCGCCGACCACGGTATCGGGAATGATGTGCAGGAAGAAATCTACGCTCTTCTGGGCCTCAGCCTGTTTGGCATAGTTGGCCACCGCCTGCGCGTTGGCCCCGGCTCCGCCGAAACCCGCGCCCGGCCGCACCACGTTGCCGACAACGAGCCCGATCAGAAGCGCGAATGTGGAGACGATTTCGAAATAGACCAGCGCCTTGATGCCGATGCGGCCTACTTTCTTGGCGTCCTGAATATGAGAGATGCCGGATACGACGGTGCAGAAGATGATCGGCGCAATCACCATCTTGATCAGCTTGATGAAGCCGTCGCCGAGCGCCTTGATCCAGTCGTTGGTCGCAAGGCCAGGCCACAGCCAGCCGACGAGTGCGCCGAGCACGATCGCGATCAGCACCTGAACATAGAGGATCTTGTACCAGGGTTTCGCGGCGCTCGCCGGCGCCGGCGCTTCGGTCGCAATCGTTGCTGCCATGACGTTCACTCCCCCTCAGAAATCGCGGATCGGTTCCGTCCCATATTGCGCCGCGCGGAATACAGCCAAAATCCTTTGGGCCGTCGGAGTCAATGGCGATGCTCGCGCGCCAGTCGTTTAACCGCGCGGGTCGAACATCCGCCTGACGGGCGGCACGAGCGCTGCACCGAGCGCATTCTTGATCAGCGAAGCGGCAATGAATGGCGCTATTCCGACGAGCCATGCCTTCTCGAAGCCGAGCTTCATGCCAACAGCCAGCCAGGCATATACCGCGGCAAGAATGACGATGTGCCCGAGACCCATCGCCACGAAAAGCCGCGGCACGGACCGATCCCAGCCGCGCTCGCTCAGCCATCCCGTCGCGAACGCCGCGAGCACGAAGCCGACGAGATATCCGCCGGTCGGGCCGAAGAACGGCGCAAGTCCGCCGACCGGACCGGCAAATACCGGCAATCCGACCGCTCCCTCTGCCAGGTAGGCCACGACCGTTGCGCTGCCGAGGCGCCAACCGTAGGCCGCGCCGATCATCAGCACGATCAGCGTTTGCAGCGTCATCGGCACGTATGGCAGCGGCAGATTGATCTTGGCGGACAACGTCAGCAGCGCCGTACCGAGCGCAATCAGGATCACGGCACGAAGCACGCCGGAAAATCCATCGGCACGCTGCGGCCAGACCACCGCGGCGAGCGGAAAATGCTTGATAACGATGGGCTCTGGCATGGATCTGGCGGACACCGATACTTCCCCGATTTCGATTTGCGTCTGCTGATGATGGATCGTGGTGCGTTATGCAAGCCAGCGCGCGATGCGCGCCACCGCCTCATGCATCTCCTCGGCCGAACGCGCGTAAGAGAAGCGGATGAAGGCGCGGCCGTGAACCGGATCGAAATCGACGCCGGGAGTGGCCGCGACGTGGGCTTTTTCCAGCATCTCGCGCGCGAACGCGAAACTGTCCGAGGTGAAGTCGGAGACGTCCGCATAGAGGTAAAACGCGCCATCCGCCGGCAGGAATTTGATGAGGCCGGCCTTCGGCAGGCCGTCGATCAGAATTTGGCGGTTCTCCCGATAACCGCGCTTGATGGCTTCCATCTCCTCACGGCCTTCGAACGCGGCTTCGGCAGCAATTTGCGACAGCGTCGGCACCGAGATCGAGAGGTTCTGCTGCAGCCGCTCGATCGGCCGCACCAGCGGCTCCGGGACCACCATCCAGCCGACCCGCCAACCGGTCATGCAGAAATATTTCGAGAACGAATTGATCACGAGCGCTTGCGGCGAAAGCTCGGCCGCGGTGACCGCTGGAAACGCATAATCGAGCCCGTGATAGATCTCGTCGGATATGAAGCGGATGCCGGCCCGTTCCGCCGCGCCGATCAGGTTCACCAGCGCCTCGCGCGACATCATCGTGCCCGTCGGGTTGGCGGGACTTCCGACCAGCACACCTTTGAGCGGCGCTTTGCGATGCGCTGCCAGCAAGGCTTCGCCGGTCAGTGCATGCCTGGTGTCGCTCGACGTCTCGATCAGCACCGGCTCGCAGCCGAGCGCTGTGAGGATATGGCGGTATGGCGGATAGCCCGGCACGGTGACCGCGACGCGGTCGCCCGGCTCGAACATCGCAAGAAACGCCAGGATGAACCCCCCGGACGATCCCGTGGTGACCACGATCCGCTCGGCATCCACCGGGCAGCCATACGTATCGCGGTAGTGGCGGGAGATGCGCGCGCGCAGCGAGGGAATGCCGAGCGCGGAGGTATAATCGATGCGTCCCTCGTCGAGGGCCGCGTGGGCGGCCGCGATCGCCGCCTTTGGCGCCGGCGCCGCGGGCTGCCCTACTTCCATGTGAATCACGTGGCCGCCGGCCGCCTCGATGCGCGCCGCTGCGGCCATCACGTCCATCACCATGAAGGGCGGAACTTCGCTCCGTTCCGACGCGGTCAGAAGGTGATTCGCACGGTCTCTAAGTGTCGCATCGAGCATGGAAATCTGCTATTTGGCGCCGGCGCCGCCGGTTTGGGGTATATCGCATCGGCTATCGCCCCAGACTGGCCGCATTCGGTGGTTTGTTAGGGCATATTTGGGCCGCCGCCAAGCCAATCACTAAAAGACTGTTTCATGCTGCTCCGCATCGCCCTACGCAAACAGACGTTGAGATTGACCGCGCTCCTCACCGCGATCGCGCTGGCAATCGCGCCGACGGCAGCACTTGCCCAAAACAAGGGTCCGCCGGTACTGCGGGACACCGAAGCCGAGCAATTACTGCGCGATTACACAAGGCCGATCCTGCGCGCCGCCGGCTTGGAGAAGCAGAATATCCAGATGGTGATCATCAACGAGAGCGTGTTCAACGCCTTCGTGGCCGACGGGCGCCGCATCTTCGTGAACTACGGCGCGATGATGCAGTCGGAGACGCCTAACCAGATTATCGGCGTGCTGGCGCACGAGACCGGCCACCTTGCCGGCGGCCATCTCGCAAAGCTCCGCGAGCAACTGGCCCAGGCGCAGACCCAGATGATCATCGCGATGCTGCTCGGCGCCGGCGCGATGGTCGCGGGCGCGCGGAGCGGCGGATCCAACAACGGTCTCACCAATGCCGGGGCCGCCGCGGTTTCCGCACCGCAGGAAGTGCTTCGCCGGACGCTATTGTCCTATCAGCGGCAGCAGGAAGAAAACGCCGACCGCGCCGGCGTGAAGTTTTTGACCACGACTGGCCAGTCTGCGAGGGGCATGTACGAAACCTTCAAGCGCTTCACCGATGAGAGCCTGTTCGCCGCGCGCGGTGCCGATCCCTACGTCCAGTCGCATCCGATGCCGGCCGAACGCGTCGCCGCGCTGGAAGAAATGGCGCGCACGAGCCCCTATTGGGACAAGAAGGACGACCCGGCGCTTCAGCTGCGCCATGACATGGTGCGCGCAAAAATCTCTGCCTTCATGGAGAGGCAGGACACCGTCTACCGGCGCTATCCGCTGTCCAACAATAGCCTGCCCGCGCGCTACGCGCGCGCCATCACCACCTATCTCCACGGCGATCTGCGCAGCGCGCTGGCGCAGATCGACGGCTTGATACAAGTGCAGCCCAACAACCCCTACTTCCATGAATTGCGCGGTCAGGCGCTGCTCGAGGGCGGCCGGCCGCTGGAAGCCATTGCGCCGCTGCGCAAGGCGGCACAGCTCTCGAACAACGCGCCGCTCATCGAGATGTTACTTGGGCAGGCGCTCGTGGCATCCGACAACAAGGCCTATACCGACGAGGCAATCGCGATATTGCGCGCAGCGGTGGCACGCGAGACCGAAGCGCCGATCGGCTACACCCAGCTCGCAATGGCCTATGGCCGCAAGGGAGACTACGCCCAGGCCGATCTGGCTTCCGCGCAGGCCGCCTACCTCCGTGGCGACAACAAGACCGCGCGGGATCTGGCCTCGCGGGCGAAAACCCGCTTCGCGATCGGCACGCCGGGATGGGTTAAAGCTGACGATATTGTGAGCGCCCGGCCGCTGCCAGGGCAGAAAAACGACTAGAATTAAACCGAACTAGCCTACAACGTTTGCTGAAACCGGCCCTAACCCATACGCCGCATAAGGATTTGCCGATGCCCTCGTTCCGTTTTCTCGCTCCCGCTTTGTTCGCGTTCGCCCTCTGCGGCGCGCCGCTGCCCGCATCGGCACAGAGCTTTTCCGATGCGCAGCGCGGCGAAATCGAAACCATCGTCCGTAACTACCTGATCGCCCATCCCGAAGTGCTCGAAGAGGCGATGAGCGAATTGAACAAGCGACAGGCCGCCGCCGAAGCTGAGAAGCATGAAGCGGGCGTCGCCAGGAATGCCGACACGATCTTCAATTCGCCGCGCGGCGTCACCATCGGCAACAAGGACGGCGACGTCACGCTTGTCGAATTCTTCGACTACAATTGCGGCTACTGCAAGCGCGCCATGGTCGACATGCTCGAGCTAATGAAATCGGACCCCAAGCTGAAGGTCGTGCTCAAGGAATTCCCGGTGCTGAGCCAGGGCTCGGTCGAAGCAGCCCAAGTGGCGGTCGCGGTACGCATGCAGGATCCGAGCGGCAAGAAGTATCTTGATTTCCACCAAAAGCTGCTCGGCGGCCGCGGCGCGGCCGACAAGGCGCGCGCCCTTGCCGTGGCCAAGGAGGCTGGCCTCGATATGGCCAGGCTGGAAAAGGACATGGCGAGCCAGGAAGCGAAGGCGACGCTCGAGGAGAACTTCAAGCTCGCCGAAGCCATGGGCATGAACGGCACGCCGAGCTATGTGGTCGGCAAACAGGTCGTGATCGGCGCGGTCGGAGTCGACAATCTCAAGGAGAAGATCGGCGTCGCCCGCTGCGGCAAGGCCACCTGCTGAACGCCTGCGAACATGCATTTACCTGGAGGCCGGCTCACTAGCCGGCCTTTTGTTTTGCGCAGTCTTGCGAGCGAGCCGTTCATCACTCATTCAGAATACAAATCGGGTGGAACCGCTTGTATCGAGGAACATCACCCTATCTGCTTTCGTTGTCGGCGCGGGCAATGCAGACACGTGAGGAGAAACTCGATGACTAATCGCTTTTTGATTTCGGTCGCGGCGGCGGCCCTGATCGCGGGAACCGGCTTTGCGAATGCGCAAGGCACCGGCATGAACCGCGAGTCCCCGTCGGCCGGATCGACCACACAGCAGAGTTCGCCTTCGTCCGACCGTGGCGGCGCCTCTTCAGGCACGATGCACAAGGACAGCGGCGGAACGTCCGGCATGAAGAACTCTGAGCAAGGCAAGAAAGGCTCCGAGACGACCGGCATGAAAGGGGCGGAATCCGAGAAGGGCCAGCCGGGCGCCAGCGGCAAGAGCGCGCAGGACAACGCCCCCGGTCAGAAGTCTAAGAGCATGAGCTCCGAGACTGAGACCAAGGGCGGCAAGGACATGAAGGCCGAGGGCCGCGATAAGAGCCGCGAAGGTCAGACCGGCCAGACTACTCAGAGCCGCGAGGGCCAGACCGGCCAGACCACTCAGAGCCGCGAGGGCCAGTCCGGCCAGACCACTCAGAGCCGTGAGGGCCAGACCGGCCAGACCACTCAGAGCCGCGAGGGCCAGACTCAGGGTCAAACCAAGACCGACCGGTCGCAGACGACCGGTGCCGCGGCCACTTCAGCGACCGCTGCGCCGCCGGCTGAGAAGCGCACCCAGATCGTCTCCGCCATCAAGTCGGAGAAGGTGGAAGAAGTCCGGGACGTGAACTTCAACCTCTCCGTTGGTACAGCTGTGCCGACGTCGGTACGCTTCCACCCGCTTCCGCAGCGGATCGTGGAAATCTATCCGGAGTGGCGCGGCTACCAGTTCATCCTGGTACACGGCAAGTACGTCATCATCCGTCCGGAGACGCACGAGATCGTCTACATCATCGAAGGCTAACGGCTGGTCGGCGGGGGCAGCCTCGGCTGCCCTCGAGGCTCAAGGTTGTACACAGGAACGCTCGGGGCGGGCAGAAATGCCCGCCCGTTGCTTTTCGCCATTCCCTAATATTGGTTAACGAGCAATTTCCGTAGCTTACATGGGGCTCCTGAGGAATCAGAAAAGGCGCTTAGAGCCCTTTCGAGCGGGCCTGACGGCTTCCCCTGCGGCCCGTTGTTACCTATAAACCCGCCACTTACCGCGATATTGCTGGAATTCGGATGGCCCAGGCATCTGCCGCGACGATCTATGTGCTCAACGGCCCGAACCTTAATCTGTTGGGGACGCGCGAGCCGGAGACCTACGGCCACGCGACGCTCGCCGACGTCGAGAAGCTGTGCTCGGAAACATCAGCGCAATTCGGCCTGAAAGCCGATTGCAGGCACTCCAACCGCGAAGGCGAGCTGATTGATTTCATCCATGAGGCGCATGCGAAGAAAGCCGCCGGGATCATCATCAATGCCGGGGGCTATTCCCACACCTCGATCGCGCTGCACGACGCGCTGGTCGCGGTGAAAATCCCAACCGTCGAAGTGCACATCAGCAACATTCACGCCCGCGAGAGCTTCCGGCATCATTCTTTCACTGCTAAAGCCGCCTTCGCGTCGCTGTGCGGCTTCGGCATCGACGGCTACCGGCTCGCGATATCAGGCCTTGCCGCTAGGATCGGCGCCAAAGCCAAAACCTGACGTCGAAAGCCTGACGTACATCCCGCCATCAGACAGAGAGTTTCGGAACAAGATCATGGCGCGCCAGCCTGACGACAAATCAGCCGCAAAGTCCGGAAACGATGACAGAGCACTCATCCGCGAGCTTGCGCTGCTGTTGGACGAGACGAATCTGACCGAGATCGAGATCGAGCGCGCCGGGCTTCGGGTGCGTGTCGCGCGCAATGTCAGCATCGCCGCGTCGATACCGGCGAGCGTACAGCCTGCCGCCTCCGTGCCAGTAACGGCTGTCGCCGCGACACCAGCCGCGGTCGCCGATCTGGCCAAGCACCCGGGCGTGGTGCCCTCGCCGATGGTTGGCACCGCGTATTGGGCGCCCGAACCCGGCGCCAAGCCGTTCATTGAGGTCGGCTCCAAAGTATCGGCCGGACAGACGCTCCTGATCATCGAGGCGATGAAGACGATGAACCAGATTCCATCACCTCGCGCCGGCACCGTAACGCAAATTCTCGTCGAGGACGGTCAGCCGGTCGAATTCGGCGAGCCGCTGGTGATTATTGAATGAGCGAATAGCGAATGGCGAATAGCGAATAACGCCCTCACTTACCGTTCGCCACGCGATATTCGCTACTTGCCACTTAGGACCACATGTTCGACAAAATCCTGATAGCCAATCGCGGCGAAATCGCACTGCGCGTGCTGCGCGCGTGCAAGGAGCTCGGCATCTCCACGGTCGCCGTGCATTCCACCGCAGATGCCGACGCCATGCATGTGCGTCTTGCCGATGAGAGCGTCTGCATTGGGCCGCCGCCGTCGAAGGACTCCTATCTCAACGTGCCGGCGCTACTCGCGGCGTGCGAGATCACCGGCGCCGATGCCGTGCATCCCGGCTACGGCTTTCTCTCCGAAAACGCCCGCTTCGCCGAAATCCTCGCCGAGCACAATCTGGAGTTCATCGGCCCGAAGGCCGAGCACATCCGCCTGATGGGCGACAAGATCGAGGCCAAGAAAACCGCCAGGAAGCTCGGCATTCCCGTGGTGCCCGGCTCCGACGGCGCGGTCTCTTCCGACGACGACGCAATGGCGATCGCGAAATCGATCGGCTTCCCCGTGCTGGTGAAGGCGGCCGCCGGCGGCGGCGGCCGCGGCATGAAGGTCGCGCACCGCGCCGATGATCTGATGATGGCGCTGACGACCGCCGCCAATGAAGCCAAATCGGCGTTTGGCGACGCCTCCGTCTACCTGGAAAAATATCTGCAGAAGCCGCGCCACATCGAAATCCAGGTGCTCGGCGATGGCCGCGGCGGCGCCATCC
>JBJMTR010000448.1:0-11013 GCA_045811565.1 Bradyrhizobium sp. | reverse complement strand
TCGCCTTGTCCAACATGTATCCGGAAGCGAAGTCGGTCGGACGATGGATCAGTCAAGGCTGGCCGGTCGCCGCGGCTTATGTGGTCGGATTTTTCGTCATGCTCGCCGTGATCGGCTGGCATCCCGACGTGCCGCATTAACAGGAGCATGGCAGGGGCGATCAAGACGCCCGTGCCGCGCGGCGCAGCGATTGCGGCGGCTGGCCGAAGGCGCGGATGAAGGCACGGCGCATCCGCTCCGGATCGCGAAAGCCGGTCACCTCCGCTACGCGCTCGATCGCTTCGCTGGAGGACTGCACGCGCTGCCGCGCCACCTCGATTCTTAGCCGCTCCACTGCTTTCGACGGCGTGGTGCCGGTTTCCGCGATGAACGCGCGGGTGAAATGCCGCGAGCTCATGCCGGCCTGTTCGGCCATGTCCTCGACCGTCAACGGCGCGTCGAGATGCTCGCGCGCCCAGGCGAGCAGCGCGCCGAAGCGGCCGTTCGGCGCCTTCAACTCCAGCAACGACGAAAACTGCGACTGGCCGCCGCTGCGGCGATGATAAAGCACAAGCTGGCGCGCCGCCTTCTGCGCGATCTCATCGCCATGATCCTCCGCGATCATCGCCAGCGACAGGTCGATGCCGGCGGTGATGCCAGCCGAACTCCAGACATTGCCGTCGCGCACGAAAATGCGGTCGGGCTCAAGTTTGATCTGCGGGTAAGCCTTGAGAAAATGCCTTGTGCGCTGCCAGTGCGTGGTGGCGCGGCGGCCATCGAGCAGGCCGGCTTCGGCAAGGACGTAGGCGCCGGAACAGACGCTGGCGATGCGGATGCCGCGTTTGGCCATCATGCGCACAAAGGCCAGCGTCTTCACGCAGGTCGCGGCCGCACGAACGCCCTCGCCTCCCGCGATGATCAAGGTGGTGATTGCGCCTGATGGCCTCAGCCCACGCGCCAGCATCTCGACGCCCGACGAGCTGCGCACCGGCCCTGGCGTCACCGCCAGTACCTTGATCGACGGCGCATTGTCGACGAAGCGCGCGGCGATTTCGAACGCCGAGATCGGCCCGGCCGCGTCGAGCAACTGAAAGTCGGGAAAGATCAGAACGCCGATCATCGTTATGTCCTGAAAAGAGGGAAATATGGCATTCCGGACAAGAGGCGACCATGGCAGTCTGTCGGCGTCAAGCGATATTTGGAGGCTCGTATGTCGACACCGCTTCAGATTGGACTTCTGGTTTTCCCAAAGGTGACCCAGCTCGATCTCACCGGCCCACTGCAGGTGTTTTCCTCTATGCCGGGCGCCAAGGTGCATCTGGTCTGGAAGCGGATCGAGCCTGTCGCCAGCGATTCCGTGCTGACCTTGATGCCGACGGTTACATTTGCCAACTGCCCGCAACTCGATGTCATCTGCGTGCCCGGCGGGCTCGGAACCGACGACATGATCAATGACGAGGAGATGCTGGCGTTTCTGCGTACCCAGGCCGGGGGCGCCAAATACGTCACCTCGGTGTGCACGGGCTCGCTGGTGCTGGGCGCCGCCGGGCTCCTCAAAGGCTACCGCGCAACGACGCATTGGAGCGCCATCGATTTTCTGTCAGCCTTCGGCGCCATCCCCACCAAGACCCGCGTCTGCGTCGATCGCAACCGTTTCACCGGCGGCGGCGTCACCGCAGGCATCGATTTTGCGCTGACGCTGGTGTCGCAGCTCGTCGACCGCAAGACGGCGGAGGCGATCCAGCTCAGGCTCGAATACAACCCGGCGCCGCCGTTCAATGCCGGCTCGCCGGACACCGCGCCGCCCGATGTGCTGGCGTTCATGAAGGAGAAGATCGCGCCGGCGCAAGCGCGACGCAGCGAGATGATCGGCCGCGCCGGCGCACGGCTGGCGTAACGCCGCCAACAACCGCTTAGTGCGTGATGACATTCTTCGAATCGTCATCCCGCTCTATCTCTTGTTTTGCGCATGACCTCCGCGCAAACGCTCTACGTTTGTCGCGAGGGAAAACCGCTACCCGCTTTTCCGGATCATGCTCTAAGAAAAAGGCCGCCTGGTTTCCCAGACGGCCTTTCCTGTCCTACGGCAGCTCCACATTAAGGGGCGATCTCAGATCCTCTTTGCCGGGGGCCTATCTCCCGGCCGAATTCTGATCGGCAGCCGCTGCAAATCGGGTCAGTCGCGATCTGTTGCCCGAACCGACGCGATGGTTTCCCACCTCCGTAAGATGACCCTATTGAGCCGCGGACAGGCGCGCAGCACAAGGACGCTGTGACCAATGTCCCCGCTCTTCCCGTTGTTCACAGGCTGACGCCGTGGCAGCGTCGATGCGCGAAGATCAGGCGATGCGTGACGTTAGTGGCCGGGAGTCCAGGGCTGGTAATCGCCAGTCGCCTTGGGACGGCGGCCGCTCGCCAGCGTTGAGCCGGAGGGACGATAGGCCGCCGGCGTCCCCGTCATGTTCGGGACATGCGGCTTTTCCCACTCGCGCGGCGTATATTTCTCTTCGGTCGGCGGGAGATCGACAACGTGATGCAGCCAGCCATGCCAGGATGGCGGCACCCGGCTGGCTTCGGCATAGCCGTTGTAGATCACCCAGCGACGCTCGAAACCGAGGGTCGGGTCGACCTTGCCGCCGTGGGTGCGGTAGTAGCGGTTGCCCTGCTCGTCTACGCCGACCAGTTCGCCGAAGCGCCACGTCCACAATTGCGTGCCGAACGTCTGGCCATTCCACCAGGTGAAGAATTTGAGCAGAAATTGTTTCATAAAGCGCGGCCGGTTCGAGAAGCTTTGGCTCTGATGCCATCGGCGCGCCGAATTGTCCAGATAAGTCCGGAAGTCCCTGTTGCCGATGCCCCGAAGGCAACTCCGCCGCTTTTCGGCGACCGATTGTCGCGGAATGGGCGCAATCTGTTCATTTCGCGTACAGTTCCCATCTGACAGGCTCAAGCCGCGCGCACCATCAGTGCGTGGGCTCGGGAACGTCCGCCCTTCGAAGGGGTTGGGCAGTATCCCGTGAATGGAGCCAACAATGATAAATCTTAAAGTTTTAAGTACCGCTGCAGCGGTCGCGATTGCGTTGCCCCTGGTGCTGCCGAGCGAAAGCTTCGCCCAGGAGCGCACCTTGAGAGGAGGCGCGGCGGCTGGCGGCGGAGGCGGCGGAGCGTCTTCCCGCGGCGTTGTCGGCGGCGGATCGGCGCCGCAGGTTGGCGGTGGTGGCGCTATATCCCGTCCGACCTTCGGGGGCGGTGGTGCGCCTTCCCGCGGCGTCGTCGGCGGCGGATCAGCGCAGTTCAGCGGCGGCGCCTCCCGTCCGGCCTTCAGCGGCGGTGCCTCCCGTCCGACCTTCAGCGGCGGTGCCGCTGTATCCGGCCCGCGCTACAGCGGCGGATATGGTGGCGGGTATCGTTATCATCGTCGCCACGGTGGTGGCTTCATTCCCGGCGCCGTTGCCGGCGCTGTGATTGGCGGCGCGCTAGCCTCACAGAGCTATGGCTATTACGGCCCAGGCTACGACGGCGGCTACGGCTACTACGATGACGGATATTACGACGATGGCGTGGCAGCGGCCCCGGCCCCAGCCGGCGATTCAGTCGCTTACTGCATGCAGCAGTACAAGTCGTATGATCCGACCTCGGGAACCTATCTCGGCTATGACGGCCAGCGACACCCCTGCCCGTAACCGGGATCACCATATTTTGAACTTGAGGGCGGCGGATGCGCCGCCCTTCGTTTATGAGCGCCAGCGCCACCGCGAAGCCGCCGAGCATAAGGCACCAGTGCGGCGAGTTCGCGCAAACCCCGCGGCTCCTGCAGCATCGCACCCGCCGCGAGCACGCCGAGCACCGGCGCCAGCAAGGCGGGCTAACAAATTCGAGCGGATGGGGTGGTCTTCGACCAAAAGGGAACTTGCCCCTAAGTAACTCCTATCTGCACTATAACATACAGACGGCTATCGCCCACTTCGCCTTAAGTACTGCACGGACCAAGCGGGCCACACCCGCAGCTCCAAAAAGAAGGATCCATCGTGGCGCGTGTTCTCGTGGTCGATGACGACCCAATGGTGTGCGCTGCCATCGAGGTCTGTCTTAGGCGTCAGGGTTTCGAGGTCACCGTCGTTGACGGTGGAGAAGCGGGATTGCGCGCGCTCGATGCTGATTTCGACGTAATGCTGATCGACGTTTTCATGCCGCACATGCGCGGCTTCGAATCGATTCGCATCTTTCACGAACGCGCCCCTCACATCCCGATCATTGCGATGTCCGGCCACGCCTCGGCCAATACCGAGCGCGCGCCGGATTTTCTGCGGATGACGCTGGAACTCGGTGCGGCGCGCTGCCTGCGCAAGCCGTTCACGCCAAACGCGCTTTTAACCACCATAAATGAATGCCTCACCAAGTCCACAACCTCAGCTCGTCCATTGAAATAAGAAATATCACCCTAAATGCCCTCGCAGCGTGTCACCCTCGCAATCGGCCTCGCGATCCTCCTGATCATCAGCGCCGCCTCGATTGGTGTCGACGTCAAATCGAGGACCGATTCGAACTCACTCGACCGTACGCTCGCCGTACTCAAGAAACTCTCGGATATGCGGCCGTTACTTCGCGGCGCCGAAAGCGCGGCACGCGGTTTCGCGCTCACCGGCGATCAGAGTTTCGTGGACGAATACCGCAATTCCAGTGCAGCGATCCTTTCGGCTTTCGACGGCCTGATCGCGGCCGTCAGGGATAAACCCGGCGAGACCCAATTGCTCGAAGAGACCAAAGCACTTGCTGTCCGCGGCGTTGCGATCAGCGGCGAATTGATCAGGCTCAAGACCGCCGGCGACAGCGCAGGCATAGCGGCGCTGATGGCCACCGCCGAACTCCGCACAGTGACGGAGAAGATCGGCACGGGTGTCGAAAGGATCGTCGCGGAAGAAAGAAGGCGTCTCGATGCTCGAAGCGCCGAATCCAACGCCACCGGACGCGTCCTGCTGGCGGTTGATCTCGCCGGCGTGGTGCTGATCCTGCTCATTGCAATATTGCTGATCCTCGAAACCCGCCGCTCAAGCCGCGAGCTTCGGGCAACTAATCAATCGTTGGAGGCCGCGGTCGCCGAGCGAACCGAGCATCTGGTCGCAGCCCACGAGGCGTTGCGACGTTCGACAGCGGTGCTGGAAAGCACGTTCCACAGCATGGCGGAAGCGGTGCTCGTCATCGATACCAAGGGAGAGGTCATGCTCTCCAATCCGGCCGCCGAAACGATGCTGCGCTACAGACCGGGAATGACAGTCGAAATGTTGAGCTCGCTCAGCAACGTTTTTAAAGCCGACGGTGTCACGCCCCTGCCCGCCAGCGAGTTGCCCGCGGCACGCGCGCTGCGCGGCGAGCTGTTCGACGATACCGAAATTATCACGCGCCCCGCCAGCGGCCGTGAACCAGTGCACCTGGTGATCAGCGGCCGTCCGCTGCGCGACGCGAGCGGTACGATCAGCGGTGCTGCGCTGGTCTATCACGACATCTCGGCCTCGCGCGACACCGAGCGCAGGCTGCAGCAGGCGCAGAAGCTCGACGCGATAGGCAAGCTCACCGGCGGCGTCGCGCATGATTTCAATAACATGCTGACGGTGATCACCGGCACCACCGAGACTCTGGTCGCGGCTCTCAAGGATCAGCCGTCGTTGGTGAAAACCGCCGAATTGATCGACCAGGCCGCGGAACGCTGCCGCGAACTGATCCAGCATCTGCTCGCCTTCGCACGGCGGCAGCCGCTGCAGCCGCGTAATGTCGATATCAACAGCACGGTGCTCGATATCGCAAAACTGCTTCGCCCCACCCTCGGCGAACAGATCGAGATCGACTCGATCTTCGAACAGGAAGTCACGACGGCGCATGTCGATCCATCGCAACTGGCGCATTCGCTGCTCAACATGGCCATCAACGCCCGCGACGCCATGCCGAACGGCGGCAAGCTGCTGTTTGAGACCCGCAACGTCGTGCTGGATGAGACCTATGCGGCGGCCAATCCGGACGTGAAGGCCGGCCCTTACGTGATGATTGCGATCAGCGACAGCGGCACCGGCATGTCGCAGGCGGTGCAGGATAAGGTGTTCGAGCCGTTCTTCACCACCAAGGAAGTCGGCAAGGGTTCAGGGCTCGGCTTGAGCATGGTCTATGGCTTCGTCAAGCAGTCGGGCGGCCACATCAAGATCTATAGCGAGGAAGGCCACGGCACCACGATCAAGCTCTACCTGCCGCCTGCCCGAGGCCAGGTCGAGGCGGCGGCCTCAACGGCCGCGCCGGTATCGGGAGGCACCGAGATCATCCTGGTCGTGGAAGACGACGCGCTGGTGCGCAACTTCGCCACCGCGCAATTGCAAAGCCTCGGCTACCAGGCCGTCGCGGCCGCCGACAGCCGGGCAGCGATGGCGCTGCTGGAGAACGGTCAGCCATTCGATCTCCTGTTCACCGACGTCATCATGCCTGGCGGCATAAGCGGTCGCGAGCTTGCCGAGGAAGTCGTGAAACGCCGGCCCGGCATAAAGGTGCTGTACACCTCGGGTTATACCGATAGCGCGATCGTGCATCATGGCCGTCTCGATGAAGGTCTGCTGCTTTTGACGAAGCCCTACCGCAAGTCGCAGCTCGCGAAGATGGTGCGGCAGGCGCTCAGGGGCGAAGCGAAGTAGTTTTTGTCTGACGCGTTTTCTTCACGAACCGGCACCCACTTCGCTTGAAAAACGCGCTGGTCAGGATCGCGTCGCCAGCACGACGCCGGCGAGCGTGAAGATCAGCGCCACGACTTGGGTTGGTCCGAGCGGCTCGCCCAGCGCGGCCGCGGAGGCGACAACCCCGATCACCGGCACCGCCATGGTGCCGATCGCCGCCACCGAGGCGGGCAGCCGCGCCAGCGCTGCAAACCAGCTGACATAGGCGATGCAGAACTGGATCACCGTTGAATAGGCCAGCAGCCACCAGCCGAGCCCTGTCACGTTATCCAGATGCGTGGTCTCGATCAGGAGGCCGACCACCGCCACCGGAAAGCAGCCCAGCCCGATCTGCCAAGCCGCGGCGGGAATTGGCGCGATCTGCAGCGGCAGCTTCTTGGCGAGCACGGTGCCGAGCGCAAATCCCACTGCGCCGGCGAGCGCCATGATGATTCCCGGCATTTTCGCGGTGCTGGCGCTGATACCGTTGCCGCCCATGATGGCGGCGAGGCCGGCGAACGCCATCACCAGCGCGATGGTGCGCAACAGCGACGGCCGCTCGCCCAGCACCGGCCACGCCAGCATCGAGGCCCATACCGGCATGGTGTAGGCGATCAGCGCGGCTTCGCTGGCGGGCAGCCAGAGTAGCGCGAGACCCATCAGCACCATCCAGCCGGTCACGTTCAACAGCGCCGCCAGCATCAGCCGCGGCCACATCTTGCGGTCGACCTTCAGGCTCTGCCCCCGCGTGAGCGCGAGGACGGCCAAAAGGCACGCGCCGATCACGCCCGTGACGCCGCGCAAGGTCAGCGGCGGCAGTTCGCTCAGCAGGTATTTTGTGACAGGCCAGTTGAATCCCCAGCCCACCGAAGTGATGGCGAGGAACATCAGCCCTGCCGGCGCGATGCGCGCACGCGCGGTCCGTGTTGATTCTGTCATCAAGCCCGGCAATGGGTGGAATCACCCTCACCTTGCCGCTTATCCAGCACCAACACCACGCGTCCGCGGACATGCCAGCTCGGACATGCCGTAGCCCTACGTGAGTCTCCAAAGCGCAATCCCGGAGCGCGAATAAATACCTGCCCTGTGAACAGCGGGACGAAGCCCTCCTCCCCAGCTCCGCTGCAATTTTTTTCGCTTGGGAATCCCTGAGGACTCACCGATACTTGGCGCGATCACAGGCGTGGCACTGCCCCTGTTTTCCTCCCTTTTCCACCATATTTAGTGTTTGATTTAGAAACTCGTACTAGTCCTTGACGGGCGCAACGGAGTTGGCCTAGCTTTATGCCTGTTCGGCGCGAGTGTGTTTGGGTCCCGCCGGTCGCTCCCAAAAGGGTTCCAAAAATGACCACTCCGTCGGCCGGTGAAGGGCAGCGGATGAGGGCTGTTCTGCCCTTACTGTCGGGGATTTCGGGAGGGCCGGAAGCGGCCAACAAACGGGCCGGAACCGGCCGAAAACGAGTGCTGACGTGTCGCGTGACGAGTTTTGGGGCGTTGAATGCATGACCTGGAAATCCCGGGGCGGGTTTTGTCAGGACGTGCCGGCGCGAGAAGCGGTGTTCGCACCTCACTTGCGCTGAGAGAAACTGGGCCGGATTCACCGGCTTAACCGCGGATAACAAGCTTACGGTCGAAAAGCCCGTAAGCTTCGGGAATTCGCTCAAGGAAACAGCCGGCGCCGTCAGTCGCGGTCCGGTCAAAGAAGAGACGGGGCACGATCATGCGAATCGAACGACGCAACACCACCGCCGGACAATCACCCTACGCGGGGATTGATTTCAGATTGACGACATCGGAGATCCGCAATCCCGATGGCTCGGTCGTGTTCCGCCTGGAAAACGTCGAGGTGCCCGAGTTCTGGTCGCAGGTCGCCTCCGACGTGCTGGCACAAAAGTATTTCCGCAAAGCCGGCGTCGCCGCGCGCTTGAAGAAGGTCGAGGAAGAGACCGTACCGCCTTGGCTGTGGCGCTCGGTGCCGGACACCGACGCGCTCGCCACTCTTCCAGAGAATGAGCGCTATGTCAGCGAGCTCTCGGCCAAACAGGTGTTCGATCGCCTCGCCGGCTGCTGGACCTATTGGGGCTGGAAGGGCGGCTACTTCTCGGCCGAAGAGGACGCGCAGGCTTTCTTCGACGAGCTCCGCTACATGCTCGCCAAGCAGATGGTGGCGCCGAACTCGCCGCAATGGTTCAACACGGGACTGCACTGGGCCTATGGCGTCGATGGGCCGGGCCAAGGACACTATTACGTCGACTACAAGACCGGCAAGCTGACAAAATCCAAATCGGCCTACGAGCATCCGCAGCCGCACGCCTGCTTCATCCAGGGCATCGAGGACGACCTCGTCAACGAGGGCGGCATCATGGACCTCTGGGTGCGTGAAGCGCGGCTGTTCAAATACGGCTCCGGTACCGGCTCGAATTTTTCACGCCTGCGCGGCGAAGGCGAAAAACTGTCCGGTGGCGGCCGCTCGTCCGGCCTGATGAGTTTCCTGAAGATCGGCGACCGCGCCGCCGGCGCGATCAAGTCCGGCGGCACCACGCGCCGCGCCGCCAAGATGGTCGTGGTCGACGTCGATCACCCCGACATCGAGACCTATATCGACTGGAAGGTGAAGGAGGAGCAGAAGGTCGCCGCCCTCGTCACCGGCTCCAAGATCAACCAGAAGCATCTCAAAGCCGTGCTGAAGGCCTGCGTCAATTGCGAGGGAAGCGGCGACGATTGCTTCGACCCCGAGAAGAACCCGGCGCTGCGCCGCGAAGTCAAGCTCGCTCGCCGCGCCATGGTGCCCGACAATTTCATCAAGCGGGTGATCCAGTTCGCCAAGCAGGGCTACAAGGACATCGACTTTCCGATCTACGACACCGACTGGGATTCGGAGGCCTATCTGACCGTCTCCGGCCAGAATTCCAACAATTCGGTATCGCTGCGGGACGACTTCTTGCGCGCGGTGGAAACCGACGGCGACTGGAATCTGATCGGCCGCACCACCAAGAAGATCATGAAAACGCTGAAAGCGCGCGAGCTCTGGGAAAAGATCGGCTATGCCGCCTGGGCCTCGGCCGACCCCGGCCTGCACTTCAACACCACCATGAACGACTGGCACACCTGCAAGGCGTCCGGCGACATCCGCGCATCCAATCCGTGCTCGGAATACATGTTCCTGGACGATACCGCCTGCAACCTGGCCTCGGCCAATCTGCTGACGTTCTACAACACGACGACGAAACGCTTCAATGTCGAGTCCTACGAGCACCTCTGCCGGCTGTGGACTATCGTGCTGGAAATCTCCGTCCTGATGGCGCAGTTCCCGTCCAAGGCGATCGCGGAGCTCTCCTACGAATTCCGCACGCTGGGTTTGGGCTTCGCCAATATCGGCGGCCTGTTGATGACCATGGGCCTGCCCTATGACTCCAAGGAAGGCCGATCTCTGTGCGGCGCGCTGACCGCGGTTATGACCGGCGTTGCCTACAAGACCTCGGCCGAGATGGCGGCCGAGCTCGGCACCTTCCCCGGTTACAAGAAGAACGCCCAGCACATGCTGCGGGTGATCCGCAACCACCGCCGCGCCGCCCATGGCCATGCCACGGGCTATGAGGCGCTGTCGGTCAACCCGGTGGCGCTCGACCACGCCTCCTGCCCGCAAGCTGACCTTGTCGCGCATGCCACGGCTTCGTGGGATGATGCGCTCGCCCTCGGCGAAGCGCATGGCTATCGCAACGCGCAGACCACCGTTATTGCCCCGACCGGCACCATCGGCCTCGTGATGGATTGCGACACCACCGGCATCGAGCCTGACTTCGCGCTGGTGAAATTCAAGAAGCTCGCCGGCGGCGGCTACTGGAAGATCATCAACCAGGCGGTGCCCGCGGCGCTGCGCGTGCTCGGCTATCGCGAGAGCGAGATCGCGGAGATCGAAGCCTATGCCGTCGGCCACGGCTCGCTCTCCAACGCGCCCGGCGTCAACATCTCGACGTTGAAGGCCAAGGGCTTCACCGACGAAGCGATCGCAAAGGTCGAAAAGGCGCTGCCGACCGCGTTCGACATCAAGTTCGCCTTCAACAAATGGACCTTTGGCGAGGATTTCATCCGCGACACGCTCGGCATCGGCTCTGAAGCCATTGCGGCGCCGGGCTTCGACCTGCTCGCCGCGGTCGGATTCACCAAGCGCGAGATCGAGGCCGCCAACGTGCATATCTGCGGCGCGATGACGGTGGAAGGCGCGCCGCATCTCAAGGCTGAGCACTATCCGGTGTTCGACTGCGCCAATCCCTGCGGCAAGATCGGTAAGCGCTATCTTTCGGTCGAGAGTCACATCCGCATGATGGCGGCCTCGCAGCCGTTT
>JBJMTR010000447.1:0-10844 GCA_045811565.1 Bradyrhizobium sp. | reverse complement strand
GATATTGCGGCGATCGGGGGCGGCTTCCTGAACCCGGCCATAAGACAGCGTCGACTGGCAGAAGGCGATAGCGCGCTCCAGCGAGCGCATCAGTTTCGGGGCAAAACGCTGCACCCGCGGATCGGGGACGCTGGCGAGTTGATCCGACAACAGTTGCGACGAGGCCAGAAGGTTGCGCAGATCGTGGTTGATCTTGGAGACCGCCAGGCCCAGCGCCGCCAGCCGGCTCTTCTGGCTCAGCATCGACACCAGATCACGCTGCATGTCGGACAATTCGCGCTCCGCCACACCGATCTCGTCACCGCGCTGGCTCGGCACGATGATCCGCGCCGGACTTTCGGGGTTTTCATGGAAGCCGACCAGGCTTGCCGTCAGCCGCCGCATCGGCCGCACGAAAAGATAATGCAGCGCGAGATAGACGAGCCCGGCGGTGAGCCCCGCGATCAGCAATGAGACCACCAGCACATTGCGCGAAAAGCGGTACATCGCCTGGCGCAACGGCGCCTCGTCGATGACCACCTCGATGAATTGCGCCGCTCCCGGCGCCGGTCCCACCACGCGGATCGTTTGATCGCCGCTTTCAAGCATGATCTCGAAGGCATCCACGATCGCCGACCACACGCTTATCTCCCGCATGTCGACGTCGTGGTCGATCGCGGCCGGAAGATCGGCGCTGGCCAAAAGTCGCCGCTGCTGCCCCATCTTGATGGCAACCGCGCGCGCCCCGATGCTGGTCAGGATTTGCCGCGCCAGCGAATCAGGAACCAAGCCGGACGGCGCGGCATCCAGCACCAGCGCCGCCGTATTGGCCGCAGCCAGTCGATCGTTTAAGCGATTAATGCGGAAGTTCGCGATCGCGGGCACGTAGATCAGCATCCCGGCAATCATGATCAGGGGAACGGTCAGCAGCAGCAGTTTGCCGGACAGCCCAAGCCGGTAGGACGGCTTCGGCCCGGGCTTTTCCACATTCGGCTGTTCGTCGGTCACTGACACGATATGGGCCTTCGATGGCCAGCGGATGATCCACCGAAGTGTAGGCGCTTTTGGCGACAAGACCATGCGCCAACCTGATTTTTTGAGCGCGATCGGACGCAAAGCCGGTCTCCATTTTTGCTGATCGCGTTCCGTTCCAGGATGCGTCCCGCCCCTGAACCGGTCAAATTACGGATCGCTAATGTCGAGCGATTGCTCGATCTCGTGAACCGCCGGGCGGGTCGCCATGTCCTTCGTCAAAAACCCCGCGAAAACAATATCTTTCGCGTCAATTGCGCCGTTTCAAAGAACCCTGCGTGAGACATCTGGGAACGTTGACGAAAACGGGTCGCTCCCGTATAAGCCGCGCCAATTGTCCGCGATGGCCCGGTTCGACCGGGGGCGGCTCATTTGGGGCCGTAAATGGCCGTTTTGGGCCACCCAGCATCACCGGACTTATCTCAATTCAACGGCAAATTGCCCGGTCAGCGGAGAACCACCCGTGAAGCGGACTTATCAACCTAGCAAACTGGTGCGAAAGCGCCGTCACGGCTTCCGCGCCCGGCTCGCCACTGCTGGCGGCCGCAAAGTCCTTGCCGCGCGCCGCGCGCGTGGCCGCAAGCGTCTGAGCGCCTGAGCCGGGCGTCTCCGGAGATTTCATTATGGATCGGCTAAGGCAGCGGGCGGACTTCCTCGCCGTTGCCAATGGCGCACGGGCGAACAGTGCGGCTTTCGTGCTGCAGGGCCGCGAGCGCGACGATGATGGGCCGATCCGCATTGGATTCACGGTTACCAAGAAGAACGGCACTGCGACCGAGCGCAACCGCATCCGGCGCCGGCTTCGAGAATTGGTAAACCGTGTCGACGTCATATCAATGCGGCCGCACCATGATTATGTGCTAATCGGCCGCCGTGCCGCGTTGAACCGCGACTTCGCGACCATGCTCGACGATCTGCGCACGGCGCTCCATCGTCTCGACCGGCAGCCGTCCGGCGCGGGCGACCGCAACCGGACTTGAATGACGAGAACCCCAAGAGATGACCGACAATCGCAACACCATCCTCGCCGTCATTCTGTCCGGCCTCGTACTGATCGCCTGGCAATATTTTTACAACGCGCCGCAAATGGAAAAGCAGCGCGTGGAAAGCCAGAAGCAGGCCGAACTGCAGAAGGCGACGCCCCAGGCGACGCCAGGTAGCAGCACGCCGGAGGCTGGCTCAGCATCCGCGCCCAATACACCGGCGACCCAGCCGACCTCGGCGGCGGCGGTCGTCAGCCGCGACGCGGCGATTGCGGCCAGTCCCCGCATCAAGGTCGAGACGCCGCGTCTTTCCGGCAGCATCTCGCTGAAGGGCGCGCGCATCGACGATCTGTTGTTGGAGAAATATCGCGACACCGTGGACCCGAGTTCGCCCGCGATTGTGCTGTTCGCGCCGTCGCAGACCGCAAGCCCCTATTATGCGGAATTCGGTTGGGTGCCCGCGACCGGTTCGACGGCTCGGCTGCCCGACCAGAACACGATCTGGCAACAGGAAGGCTCAGGCGCGCTGACGCCGAGCAGCCCGGTGACGCTGAAATATGACAATGGCGACGGTCTCACCTTCCGCCGCACCATCGCGATCGACGACCGCTATCTGTTCACCATCAAGGATGAGGTGACTAATGTCGGCACCGCGCCGGTCACGCTCTATCCGTTCGCCCTGATCTCGCGCCACGGCACCCCCGAGGTCTCGGGCTATTACATCCTGCATGAAGGCCTGATCGGCTATCTTGGCGATCAGGGCCTGCAGGAATACGGCTACAAGAAAATCGACGACGCCAAATCGGTCAACTTCAACGTCACCAATGGCTGGCTCGGCATAACAGATAAATACTGGGCGTCGGCGCTATTGCCTGATAGCACCGCCAAGCTGCAGGCCCGCTTCTCCTCCAATCTGGTCGGCACCAAGCGCACCTACCAGACCGACTATCTGCAGGAGCCGCAGACGATCGCGATCGGCGGCACTGCGAGCGCCAACGCGCGGCTGTTCGCCGGTGCCAAGGAAGCCGGCGTGGTCGGCATCAACTTCCCGCTGGTCGGCTTCGGCGGCTACAACAAGCAGCTCGGCCTCAACCATTTCGATCTCCTGATCGACTGGGGCTGGTTCTACTTCATCACCAAGCCGATGTTTTTGGCGCTCGACTGGTTCTACCACCTGTTCGGCAATTTCGGCGTCTCCATCCTGTTGGTGACGGTCATCGTGAAACTCTTGTTCTTCCCGCTCGCCAACAAGTCCTACGCGTCGATGGCGAAGATGAAGTCAGTGCAGCCGCAATTGGCCGCGCTGAAGGAGCGCTATCCCGACGACCGGGTCAAGCAGCAGCAAGAGATGATGGAGATCTACAAGAAGGAAAAGATCAACCCGATCGCCGGCTGTCTTCCCGTAGCCTTGCAGATTCCGGTGTTCTTCTCGCTCTACAAGGTCTTGTTCGTCACCATCGAAATGCGCCACGCGCCGTTCTTCGGCTGGATCAAGGATTTGTCGGCGCCCGATCCGACCAATCTGTTCAACCTGTTCGGCCTGCTCGCCTTCGATCCGACGCACCTGCCGGTGTTCGGACATTACCTTGCGCTCGGCATCTGGCCGATCATCATGGGCATCACAATGTGGTTCCAGATGAAGCTCAATCCGACGCCGCCGGATCCGACGCAGAAGATGATCTTCGACTGGATGCCGCTGATCTTCACCTTCATGCTGGCGGGCTTCCCGGCAGGTCTCGTGATCTACTGGGCCTGGAACAATTTGCTTTCGGTGCTGCAGCAGAGCTTCATCATGCGCCGCAACGGGGTGAAGGTTGAGCTGTTCGACAATCTGAAGGCTACCTTCGCTCCGAAGAAAGCGACGTAGCAGCATCTCGAACCTCATCCTGAGGCGCGGCCTCTTGCCCGCGTCTCGAAGGATGGCCACGGGCCTCATGGTTCGAGACGGCGCTGAAGAAGCGCCTCCTCACCATGAGGAGCCATAACCGGAAAACCTTCGCATGACCGCCGACATCGATGCGAAGCTGATCGAGCAGGGACGAAAACTGTTCGCCGGCGACTGGCAGTTCATCTGGGCCTCGCCCTCGATCGAAACGCTGCCGACGGAGGCAGGCCTCGAAGTCGCCTTCGCCGGCCGCTCCAATGTCGGCAAGTCCAGCCTCATCAACGCACTGACCGGTCGCAGCACGCTGGCGCGGACCTCGCACACGCCGGGCCGCACCCAGGAATTGATCTTCTTCGAAGGCCCCGACAAATCAGGCTTTCGCCTCGTCGACATGCCCGGCTATGGCTATGCCTCCGCGCCGAAGGCAAAAGTCGCCTCATGGACCGCGCTGATCCACAAATTCCTGCAGGGCCGCAGCACGCTGGCCCGGGTCTATGTGCTGATCGACGCCCGCCACGGCATCAAGGACGTCGATCTCGAGGTGCTGAAGACGCTGGATCGTTCGGCCGTGAGTTATCAGGTGGTGTTGACCAAAGCTGATCAGGTCAAAGCCACTGAACTTGGGCAGAAGATCGCCGAGACCACGGCCGCATTGGCAAAACATCCGGCCGCCTTCCCGGATGTGCTGGTGACATCCTCCCGCTCAGGCGCCGGAATGCCGGAATTGCGCGCCGCGATGGTTCGCCTGCTCGAAGAGCGCCGCTGATGAACCGCGTGTATCGCGTCCTGATCGTGCTCGCCGCCATCATGGGCGCCGATGGCGTGATGCTGGCGGCGGCCTCCGCGCATCTGCCCGATGCGTCGCGGCTGGCGGCGGCTTCATCGATGCTGCTGTTTCATGCCCCCGCCGTGCTCGCGGTCGTGGCGCTCGCCGAGCGCGGCCTCATCCATGTCCGGATCGCCGTCGTCGCCGCCTTCGGCTTCGTGATCGCGGCGGCACTGTTCGCCGGCGACCTGACGCTGCGCCAATATGCCGGCCATGGCCTGTTTCCAATGGCCGCTCCGACCGGAGGGACACTGCTCATCGTGAGCTGGCTGGCGCTGGCGGTGGTGGCGGCCTGGCCGCAGCGCGGATGAGGCCGGCGCGCCTTTCCCTTCTCCCCTTGTGAGAGAGGGTGCCTTCGCGAAGCGAAGTCGGGTGAGGGATTCTCTCCGCGGAGAAAGGCCCCTCATCCGGCACGGCTTCGCATCGCCGATGCAAAGCATCGGCATTCTGCTACTGAAGCACGGCGGCCGAAGGCCGTCTGTAGGGCTAGCTTCTCCCACCAGGGGAGAAGGTAGAAAGCAACTTTGCGCCCTGGCCGCCAATCAGATAGAACCCGGCCGTGCTTCCGCGAACGAGACCCGCCTCATGACCGACGTGTCGAACATCAGCCCGCTCGATCAGGCCCGCATCCTGTCCGAGGCGCTGCCCCACATGCAGCAATATGACGAGGAAACCATCGTAATTAAATATGGCGGCCATGCCATGGGCGCGGAAGACATGGCCAAGGCTTTTGCCCGCGACATCGTGCTGCTGGAGCAGACCGCGATCAATCCGGTGGTCGTGCATGGCGGCGGGCCGCAGATCGCGACGATGTTGAAGCGGCTCGGCATCCAGTCGGAATTCGCCGCAGGCCTGCGCATTACCGATGCCGCGACCATCGAGATCGTCGAGATGGTGCTGGCCGGCTCCGTCAACAAGCAGCTGGTCAGCTACATCAATGAAGCCGGCGGCAAGGCGGTGGGCCTCAGCGGCAAGGACGGCAATATGGTGAAGGCGTCGAAGACGACGCGCATGATGGTCGATCCGGACTCGAACATTGAAAAAACAATCGATCTCGGCTTTGTCGGCGACCCCGAGAAGGTCGACCTGACGCTGCTCAATCAGTTGATCGGCCATGAGCTGATCCCGGTGCTGGCGCCGCTCGCCACCTCGCGGGATGGCCAGACGCTGAACATCAACGCCGATACTTTTGCCGGCGCGGTGGCGGGCGCGCTCAAGGCCAAGCGGCTGCTGCTTTTGACGGACGTTCCCGGTGTGCTCGACAAATCCAAGAAACTGATTCCGGAACTGTCCGTAAAGGACGCGCGAAAGCTGATCGCCGACGGTACTATTTCGGGCGGCATGATCCCGAAAGTCGAGACCTGCATCTATGCGCTCGAGCAGGGCGTGCAGGGCGTCGTTATCGTCGACGGCAAGATGCAGCATGCCGTGCTGCTTGAATTATTCACCAACCAGGGCACCGGCACGCTGATTCACAAGTGACCCGCGCGAGCTCCCCGCCTCCGGTGCCCACGCGCAGCCTCCGCGCAAGGCTGCGGCGATATAGGGGTCGCACGATACTTGCGCTGCCGGCCGCGGTGATCTCGTTTCTGTTCTCGTCCGCGCCGGCGCATGCGGACCTAAAACTCTGCAATCGCATGAGCTATGTGGTCGAGGCCGCGATCGGCATCGACGACAAATCCGCGACCGCCACGCGCGGCTGGTTCCGCATAGATCCCGCGACCTGCCGCGTGGTGGCGCAGGGCACGCTGGCCGCCGACCGCGTGCTGTTGAACGCGCGGGCGCTCGGCGTCTACGGCTCCCCGCCGATTCCGCAAAGCGGCACCGACACGCTGTGCATCGCGCAGGACAATTTTATTATCGCCGCTGCCCGCCAGTGCCGCGCCGGGCAGACGCCGGCGCCGTTCACTCAGATCACGCCGACGCATACGGACGACGGCAATCTCGTCGCCTATCTCGCCGAGGATAGTGAGTATGACGACGAGCAGGCGCGGCTCGCCGCTATCCAGCGCCTGCTGGTGATCGCGGGTTATGACGCAGCTCCGATCGACGGCGTCGACGGGCCGAAGACGCAAGCAGCGTTGGCCGCGTTCCTGAAAGGCCGCGCGCTTTCGGCCGATGTCGTGCAGTCGCCAAATTTCTTCACCACCATGATCAACGCCGTGCAGTCGCCGTCCACCACGGGGTTGACCTGGTGCAACGACACGCCGCACAAGATCATGGCCGCGGTCGCCACTGACGACGGCAAGGCGGTGACCAGCCGCGGCTGGTATCGCATCGACCCGGGCAAGTGCCTGCATCCCGACGTCACCGGCCAGCCGAGGCAGATTTTCAGCTTTGCGGAAGCCGTTGACGGCGAAAATCGCGCCATCAAATATCGTGACAAGCCGTTGAACTGGGGCGGTAGCAAGCAGCTCTGCACGCGCGAGAGCAAGTTCGAGATCAACGAACAGGGCGATTGCGGCACCCGCGGCCTCGCCCCGATCGGCTTTGCCCCCGTCGACATGTCCGGCGGCGGCAAGACGCTCCGCTTTGCGGTGCCCTGATGAGAAGCAAATCCTGGATGCAATTCTTTCCTCGTCATCACCCGCGAAGGCGGGTGATCCAGTACTTCGCAGCCTTTGTCGCCTCACTCAGCCGTCGCGGCGTACTGGATGGCCCGCGTTCGGGGAGCATGACAGCGAGTAGAATGTGATGAGAATCCCCCGCACATTCACCCACATTGAAACCTGGGTGTTCGACCTCGACAACACGCTGTACCCGCATCACGTCAACTTGTGGCAGCAGGTCGATGCCAGAATAGGCGAGTTTGTCAGCGCCTGGCTCAAGATCTCTGCCGACGAAGCGCGCCGAATCCAGAAGGACTATTATCGCCGCTACGGCACCACGATGCGCGGCATGATGACCGAACATGGCGTGCGAGCCGACGACTATCTCGCCTATGTGCACCAGATCGATCATTCGCCGCT
Organism: Bradyrhizobium sp.; assembly: GCA_045811565.1. Taxonomy (GTDB): domain Bacteria; phylum Pseudomonadota; class Alphaproteobacteria; order Rhizobiales; family Xanthobacteraceae; genus Bradyrhizobium. Next base: position 3,170 of record JBJMTR010000447.1, on the reverse strand, counting down.
TGAGCCCAATCCCGAAATGGGCGCCGCGATCGCAAAGCTCCGGGGACGCAAGCTGATCCTGACCAACGGTTCGACCGACCACGCCGATGCCGTGCTGGCGCGGCTTGGCATCGGAGAGCATTTCGAGGCGGTGTTCGACATCATCGCCGCCGAGCTGGAGCCAAAACCAGCGCCGCAGACCTATCAGAGGTTCTTGGAGCTGCACGGCGTCGATCCCGCGAACTCGGCGATGTTCGAGGATCTCGCCCGCAACCTCGTGGTGCCGCATCAGCTCGGCATGACGACGGTGTTGGTTGTGCCCGATGGCACCAAGGAAGTGGTGCGCGAGGATTGGGAATTGGAAGGCCGCGACGCGGAGCATGTCGATCATGTCACGGATGATCTGACCGGGTTTTTGGAGAAGCTCTCTCAGCAAACTTAGGTGTCATACCCCGCGAACGCGGGTATCCGGTAATCACTGCTATCTCGACTTATTTGCGGACGCGGCGGCGTACTGGATAGCCCGCCTTCGCGGGCGATGGGGGCGGAAACACGCCTTGACTCTCCCGCGCCAAATCCCGACAAAGCCTGCCAAATCGCCGTCACAACCGTCCCGCCCAAGGAATTTCCGATGTCCCTTTCCGCCCTCGAATCTACCGTCAACACCGCGTTCGATTCCCGCGACGGCATTTCGACCGCGACCAGGGGGGAAGTCCGTGACGCCGTGGATCATGCGCTCGAACTGCTCGACAAGGGCGAGGCGCGCGTTGCCCAGCGCGAGGCGAGCGGCAAATGGAAGGTCAATCAGTGGCTGAAGAAGGCGGTGCTGTTGTCGTTCCGCCTCAACGACATGGGCCCGATTCCGGGCGGCCCCGGCAAGGCGTCGTGGTGGGACAAGGTGCCGTCGAAATTCGATGGCTGGGGCGAGAACCGCTTTCGCGACGCCGGCTTTCGCGCGGTGCCCGGCGCGATCGTCCGTCGCTCGGCCTTCATCGCGCGAAACGTCGTCTTGATGCCGTCGTTCGTCAATCTCGGCGCCTATGTCGATGAATCGACCATGATCGACACCTGGTCGACGGTCGGCTCCTGCGCCCAGATCGGCAAGCGCGTGCACATTTCCGGTGGCGTCGGGATCGGCGGCGTGCTGGAGCCGCTGCAGGCCGAGCCCGTGATCGTCGAGGATGACTGCTTCATTGGCGCTCGCTCGGAAGTCGCTGAAGGCGTGATCGTGCGCAAGGGCGCAGTGCTGGCGATGGGTGTGTTTTTGGGCGCCTCCACCAAGATCGTCGACCGCGAGACCGGCGAGACGTTCATCGGCGAGGTTCCGGAATATGCCGTGGTGGTCCCCGGCACCCTTCCCGCAAAGCCCCTGAAGAACGGCCAGCCGGGACCGGCGACCGCCTGCGCCGTGATCGTCAAGCGCGTCGACGAGCGCACCCGCGCCAAGACCAGCATTAACGAGCTGTTGCGGGACTGATCCGAACCCAGCTTCTGCCGGAACGACAATGACCGGGACAGGCATTTCCGCGCCGCCCGGAAAGGCTCGCGAAAGACCAACCGCTTTGGCGCTCGCTCGTGCCGCGCGACATGAAGTCGCGCCGGGATCAGCACAGCGAATTGGAATTTGTTCCGCACAGTGCTGGCTCATCGCCCGCGTCGCATGTTAATCGGAGGGCATGAATGATGCCGTTTCCATTGCCCGCGATCTCGTCCGCTGCCCATCCGTAACTCCGGCCGATGCCGGCGCGCTCGGCGTTCTGGAGCGCCTCCTGACGGCCGCCGGTTTCGAGGTGCACCGCGTCACCTTCGGCGAACCCGGCACCACCGATATAGACAATATCTATGCCCGGATCGGCACGAAGGCGCCGCACATCACTTTTGCCGGCCATACCGACGTGGTGCCGCCGGGCGATGAGACAGCCTGGACGCACGGCGCGTTCTCCGGTGACATCAAAGACGGCTACCTCTACGGCCGCGGCGCCGTCGACATGAAGGGCGGCATCGCCTGCAGCATCGCGGCGGTGCTGCAATATCTTGCCGATCATGGCGGAAAGCCGCGAGAAGACGGCAGGGGCTCGATCTCGTTCCTGATCACCGGAGACGAAGAGGACATTTCCGTCAACGGCACGATAAAATTGTTGCAATGGGTGGCCGCGCGCGGGGAGAAATTCGACCATTGCGTGCTTGGCGAGCCCAGCAATGTCGAAGTGTTAGGCGATACGATCAAGGTCGGCCGCCGCGGTTCGCAATCCGGCACGCTCTATGTCGATGGCGTGCAGGGCCATGTCGCCTATCCGCATCGCGCGTCAAACCCGGTGCCGGATATCTCGCGATTGATCGTGGCGCTCAGCGATGAGCGGCTCGACCATGGCAGCGCCCAATTTCAGGCGTCCAACCTCGAATTCACCTCGGTCGATGTCGGCAATACTGCCAGCAACGTCATTCCCGGACAGGCGCGCGCGAAATTCAACATCCGCTTCAATGACAACCACAGCCAGGAAAGCCTGCGGAAACTGGTCGAAGAGCGCGTGGCAAATGCCGCCGGCAATCGCATCCGAGCGCGGATCGTCTGGGAGCCGTCGAACTCGAACGTCTTTGTGACGAAGCCCGGTCCCTTCACCGATCTCGCGACCGCCGCGATCGAAGAGGTCACCGGCCGCAAACCGGAGCTCTCCACCTCCGGTGGCACCTCGGACGCTCGCTTCATCGCCAGCTATTGCCCGGTGATCGAATTCGGCCTGGTCGGCCAGACCATGCATCAGATCGACGAGCGCACGCCGGTATCTGATCTGGAAAAGCTCACGAAGATCTATCGCGGCGTGCTGGAAAGGTATTTCGCCTAACCCACCGACGTCATCGTCCGCCAACTGGGTCGGCCGAATGGCCGCCCGATGACAGGCTCCGGCGGACTATCCAGTATGCCGGGGCATTTCGGTCAATCACAAAAGCCGTGGCGTACTAGATACCCCGCCTGCGTGGGGTATGACGGTGGAAGGCCGCTTAATACTCCACCCGCACCAGATACAATCCTTCCGGTGGCGCGACGGGGCCGCAGGCGGCGCGGTTGCGCGCGGCTAATGCGGCGGCGAGATCATCGGCGCTCCAGCGGCCTTCGCCGACCCAGACCAGCGATCCCACCATCGAGCGCACCTGGGTTTTGATGTTATTTGGTTCGTTTTTGTTTAGAGTTT
>JBJMTR010000446.1:0-9845 GCA_045811565.1 Bradyrhizobium sp. | reverse complement strand
TTCCCTGCAGCGCGGTGGCGGAAAACTAGCCAGCAGATGCGCTGGCACGACGAGGAAAAGTGCATTCTGGCGGACGATGCAGTCCGCTGTACAGTGAGGCAGGACACCGCCGGCGAATGTTTTCCCCTTAAACCTGCAACTTTTTTGTGCCATTTGCCCGGAAAGATGCCAGATTTGGCTGGGCACAGAGCGTCAGCTCTGCAATCTGGGTGTTAGCTGAAGTCTTGAGAATGAAGGCCTGACCATGAAACTCGTCGTCGCAATCATCAAACCCTTCAAACTGGACGAGGTTCGCCAGGCGCTAACCGCGATCGGCGTCCACGGCATGACCGTGACCGAGGTCAAGGGGTATGGCCGCCAGAAGGGCCATACCGAGATCTACCGCGGCGCCGAATATGTAGTGAACTTCCTGCCCAAGCTGCGGATCGAAATCGCCGTCGCGTCTGACATCGCCGACAAGGCGGTCGAGGTCATCACCTCGAAAGCGCGCACCGGCCAGATCGGCGACGGCAAAATCTTTGTCACCCCGATCGATCACGCGTTGCGCATCCGCACCGGCGAAACAGACAGCGACGCGCTTTAAATTCTTCTGAAAGCGTTCGGCAATGATGCCGGCCGCGTAAACACAAACATACCGTGCTGGGGAAATACCATGGGGGCACTGTCTCGCGGCGTGCGGCTTGCCGCGCCTTTTAGCCTTGCAATCTTGCCGATCGCGACGCCGGCTTTCGCCGAAACGTCCACCATCAACAGCGCCGACACCGCGTGGATGATCGTTGCAACCGCGCTGGTGCTGATGATGACCATACCTGGTCTCGCGCTGTTCTATTCGGGCATGGTGCGCAAGAAGAACGTGCTGGCGACGATGGCGCAAAGCCTGGCCGCGGTTGCCATCATCTCGATACTCTGGGTGGCGTTCGGCTACTCGCTGGCGTTCGTCGGCGACGGTCCGTGGATCGGCACGCTCGATCGCTGGTTTCTCGCCGGCATGGCCATGGACGGCGTCAATCCCGCGGCGAAGACGATCCCGGAGGCGCTGTTCATGCTCTATCAGATGACCTTTGCGATCATCACGGTAGCGCTGGTGGCGGGCTCGGTGGCCGATCGCATGCGGTTCTCGGCCTATCTGTTGTTTTCCGTCGGCTGGTTCATGTTCGTCTACGTACCGCTCGCGCATTGGGTGTGGGGCGGCGGCTTCCTCGCAACCATGGGCGTGCTGGATTTTGCTGGCGGTCTCGTGGTGCATCTTTCCGCCGGCGTCAGCGGGCTTGTGGCGGCGAAAGTGATGGGCCGCCGCAACGGCTATGGCAGCGAAAATCTGTCGCCGTTCGACCTGTCGCTCGCGGTCGTCGGCACCGGACTGCTGTGGGTCGGCTGGTTCGGCTTCAACGGCGGATCGGCGCTTTCAGCCAACTCACGCGCGGTGATGGCGATCATCGCGACGCATCTTGCGGCTTGCGCCGGCGCGCTGACCTGGGGTGCGATCGAATGGGTGACCCGGCGCAAGCCGTCGGTGCTCGGCATGATTTCCGGCGCGGTCGCCGGACTCGGCACCGTTACGCCGGCCTCCGGTTTTGTGGCGCCCTGGCACGGCATCGTGATCGGCGCGGTCGCCGGCCTGGTATGCTTCTGGGCCTGCACCTGGTTGAAGCATCGCTTCAAATATGACGATTCGCTCGACGTGTTCGGCGTCCATGGCATCGGCGGCATGACCGGCACCCTCCTCGCCGGCGTATTTGCGGTCAGCGCCATCGGCGGGACCGCCGGCCTGATCGAGGGCCATCCGCAGCAGCTGCTGATCCAGCTTTATGGCGTCGCCGTCACGTTCGTATGGTGCGGCGGCGTGACCTACGTGCTGCTCAGGCTGGTGAGCGTCTTCGTGCCGCTTCGGGTCTCCCTGCAGCAGGAGCTGGAAGGCCTCGATATTTCCCAGCACGGCGAGGCGCTGCAGTAGGCAAAGCTATCTAAATACCGCCTGTATGCCGCTGCGCTGGGCACTATTATGTCCAGAGTCTGGCATGCCCGACGTTTAGGCAGACTTGATTATACTTTGGGCGCGGCGGAATAGCGCAGGTCACGGCGATGCCCGCAAAGCGTGAAAAGCGCCGGATTCATAATCCGTTAGGGATCACGGCCGATCTGGCACGGCATTTGATTCTATGGGTCCCGGCTGTGCCCGCGTAGTGAACTTCTCCGCGTGGTGAACCTCAGTCGAGAAACACCCCGGTCTGTCTGCACCGGGCCCAAGCGGGGATAGGACCCATGAAAATTGTTATGGCGATCATCAAGCCATTCAAGCTCGAAGAAGTCCGGGACGCCCTGACCGCCATTGGCGTTCATGGTCTCACGGTGACCGAAGTCAAAGGATATGGCCGGCAGAAGGGCCACACGGAAATCTATCGCGGCGCTGAATACGCCGTGAGCTTCCTGCCGAAGATCAAGATCGAGGTCGCCGTCGCCTCCAATCAGGTCGACAAGACCATTGATGCCATCACCTCAGCCGCCAAGACCGGACAGATCGGCGACGGCAAGATCTTCGTCATCAACCTCGACCATGCGGTTCGTATCCGCACCGGTGAGGCCGATGCCGCGGCCCTCTGATTTCGCGCTCAACCTTACTTACTCAGGAGTACACCAAATGACGTTCAAACGTCCCTATAGCGCGGGATTGGCGGCCCTTGCAGTCGGCCTGTTCGCCGCGACCGCTGCCTACGCCGAACCAACCGTCAACAAGGGCGACAACGCCTGGATGCTGACCTCAACGGTGCTGGTGCTGTTGATGACGATCCCTGGCCTTGCGCTGTTCTATGGCGGTCTCGTCCGCTCCAAGAACATGCTCTCGGTGCTGGCGCAGGTCTTCTACACCGTCTGCATCGTCACCGTGATTTGGGCGCTGTACGGCTACAGCCTCGCCTTCACTGGCGGATCAGACTTCATCGGCGGCTTCTCCAAGGCCTTCCTGATGGGCGTCACCCCGGATTCCAAGGCGGCCACGTTTAGCGTCGATGCCAACATCTCGGAGCTCGTCTACGTCTGCTTCCAGATGACCTTCGCGGCAATCACGCCTGCCCTCATCGTCGGCGCCTTCGCCGAGCGCATGAAGTTCGCGGCGGTGGCGCTGTTCATCCCGCTCTGGGTAACGCTGATCTATTTCCCGATCGCGCACATGGTCTGGTACTGGGCCGGTCCGGACGCGATTTCGGATGCAGCCAAGGCGCTTGCTGCGGCGGCCGACGGTGCGGCGAAAACCGCGGCGCAGGCCAAACTCGATGAAGTCAATGCCGATGCCGGCTGGATCTTCAAGAAGGGCGCTATCGACTTCGCGGGCGGCACCGTGGTGCACATCAACGCCGGCATCGCAGGTCTCGTCGGCGCGCTGCTGATCGGCAAGCGTACCGGTTACGGCAAGGACCTGATGGCTCCCCACTCGCTGACCATGACCATGATCGGCGCCTCGCTGCTCTGGGTCGGCTGGTTCGGCTTCAACGCCGGATCGAACCTGGAGGCCTCCGGCGGCGCTGCGCTCGCGATGACCAACTCCTTCGTGGCCACGGCTGCGGCGGCGCTGGCCTGGATGTTCGCGGAATGGATCGTCAAGGGCCATCCCTCGCTGCTCGGCGCGCTGTCGGGCGCGGTGGCAGGTCTCGTGGCGGTGACTCCCGCGGCCGGCTACTCCGGTCCGATGGGCGCGATCGTGCTCGGTCTCGTGGTCGGCGTGGTTTGCCTGTTCTTCTGCACCGTGGTGAAGAACTCGCTCGGCTATGACGATTCACTCGACGTGTTCGGGGTCCACTGCGTCGGCGGCATTGTCGGCGCGCTCGGCACCGGCATTCTGGTGAACCCGGCGCTCGGCGGTACCGGCGTCATGGACTACGTCGCCGGCAAGGTCGGGGACTATGACTTCGCCGCCCAGATGACCTCCCAGATCTGGGGCGTCTGCACCACGTTGGTGTGGTCAGGTATCGGTTCGGCGATCCTCTACAAGGTCGTCGATGTCATCGTCGGGCTGCGCGCCAATGTCGAGACCGAACGCGAAGGCCTCGACATCACCGAGCACACCGAGCGGGCTTACAACATGTGAGTTCTCCCGGGGCGCGATCTCAGGAGGTCGCGCCCACAACTCCGGTTCGGGCACATACCCGGCAATGCCCTGACCGTTGAGGGGCTCCAGCGCAAGTTGGAGCCCCTTCTTTTTTGGCCTCTTTCAAGAAAACGATTGCCAAAATGGCCCGCCGTTGTGGAAATAGCGACCGCAAACCGGGAGGTATTCATGAAACTCGAAGGCGGATGCTACTGCGGCAAGGTGCGTTATGTCGCCGAGGGCGAACCGATGATGAAGGCGCAATGCCACTGCCGCGAATGCCAATATATCTCTGGCGGCGCGCCGAACATGTTTCTGCTGATGTCGCCGGATTGCTTCCAATACACCAGGGGAACACCCAAGCAATTTTCCCGCAGCGATCTGGAGAAGCCGGTGACACGGGAATTCTGCGACGAATGCGGTACGCATCTGGTGACCCGGCCCAGGGCTGTGCCGGCCGTGGTGATAAAGGTCGGCACGCTCGACGATCCCACCTTGTTCGGCAGCCCGCAGATGGCGATCTACACGGTGGACAAGCAGCCGTTCCATCACGTCCCTGAGGGCATGCCGGCGTTCGAGCGGTTGCCGCCGCGGTGATCCTCACAGGCGGCGACCCGTCGTCCCGCCGTATCCAGGACACGTTCGAGGCGTTGAACGGCGCAATCGGCTCGGCTATTCCGCGCTACGGTCTGGCCGCCCGGCAACCGATAAGATCGGCAAAATCGTCGCTGGTTTCGATGGTTAATCGCGTCTTAACCTCGCCGTATCTATGGTGGTTTGATCGGTTTCCGGTCGATCCAAGGATCTCGAGATGGATCGCAGAAACAGTCGTTCGACCGCTTTGAAAGTGCTGGCGCTTCAAACATGGCAATGACCGCCCCTTCCGGCGTGGCGCAGGGCGCCGGCAGCAGACCTCCTGCCGGTCAGGCCGAGCGTTCCCCGTTTGCTCGCACGGCTGAACTGCTGGCCCCCTACCAGCCCGGTAAGCCTTTGATTACGCTGTCATTAGGTGAACCGCAGCACCCGGTGCCGGCCTTCGTCGGCCCGGTGCTGGCCGAGCATACCGCCGAGTTCGGCCGCTATCCGCTGGCCAAGGGCATCGAACCGTTCCGCCGGGCGGCCGCGAACTGGCTTTCGACCCGGTTCCGCCTGCCGCGGCCGATCGATCCCGAGAGCGAGATTCTGGTGCTGAACGGCAGCCGCGAGGGCCTGTTCTTCGCGGCCATCACCGCCGCTCGCTATGTCGGCGAACGCAGGGGAAGGCCCGCGATCCTGATGCCCAACCCGTTTTATCCCGCGTACGGAGCGGGGGCGCGCGCCGCTGGTTGCGAGCAGATCTACCTGCCGACCACCGTCGCCAACGGATTCTTGCCGGATCTTGATGCGCTCGATGACGCGACGCTTGCGAGAACGGTTGCCATTTTCATCGCCTCACCGGCCAATCCGCAGGGCTCGGTCGCCTCGCGCGACTACTTCGGTCACCTGAAGCAACTCGCCGATCGCTTCGGCTTCATGATCCTGGCCGATGAGTGCTATTCGGAAATCTACACCAGGCAAGCGCCGGGCAGCGCGCTGGAATGCGCCGGTCGCGACTTCACCAACGTTGTCGCGTTTCAATCGCTGTCGAAGCGCTCGAATCTGCCGGGTATGCGCGTTGGCTTCGCCGCCGGCGACAAGAAATTTCTCGCCGCCTTTCACGAGCTGCGCAATGTCGCCGCGCCACAGGTCCCGGTGCCGCTGCAGCACGTCGCAGTCGCTGCCTACAGCGACGAGACCCATGTCGAGGAGAACCGGAGGCTGTACCGGATCAAGTTCGATCTCGCCGACCAGATCCTCGGCAACCGCTACGGCTATGTCAGACCCGCTGGCGGCTTCTGCGTCTGGCTCGATGTTTCCGAGCAAGGCGGCGACGAAGCGGCGACTGTCAGACTTTACAGGGATGCCGGCGTACGCGTGATCCCCGGAAGTTATCTGGCCAGGCCACAGGACGATGGCTCTAATCCCGGCGTCGGCTATATCCGGCTCGCGCTGGTCTCCGACAGCGAATCGACGGCCGAGGCATTGCACCGGCTGGTCGATACTTTGAATTAATCGCAGGGCCCCATGAGCATGCCAGCGATCGAACGTGTCATTCCCCTGGTCGGCCAGCTGCCGGCCTCGATCCGCGAGGCGCTGGCGCGGCGCTTACGCGAAATCGCGGGGTTGAGCCTGATCGCGCTGTCCGGCGTGACGGCGGCGGCGCTGATGACATGGTCGGTGCAGGACCCAAGCCTCAGCCACGCCACCTCGCGCGCGATCCGCAATATCCTCGGCTATCCCGGTGCAATCGGCGCCGATCTCTTGATGCAAATCCTCGGCCTCGGCGCGATCATGCTGATACTCCCCGTCGCGGTGTGGGGCTGGCGCATGCTGACCCACCGCAGCTTCGACCGCGAGGCGTTGCGGCTGGGATGCTGGGTTCTCTGCACCGTGATCGCGGCCGGCTTTGCCAGTTGCTGGCCGCATAATGGCACATGGCCACTGCCGACCGGGCTTGGCGGTGTGGTCGGCGATGCGCTGGTACGCGCGCCCGCGGTGGTGTTCGGTCCGCCGGGTTTCCTTTATCGGCTCGCGCTTGGCATTATCCTGTTCTCGGCAATGTGTGCTGCCTTCCTGTTCGCGAGCGGCTGGGGTTCGCGGGCGCAACAGGAAGAGCTGACGCCGATCGAGGACGATGACGAGCCGTTCGTCGAGGAGGAAGAAGATCGCGGCTCGGTCTCGCTCGGTTGGCTGTTCCACGCGCTGATGAGCGCGAAGGCGCGGCTCGGATGGTTATTGACATCAGCCTATCGCTCGCTGGTCGCGAGTACGCCGCAGCCCCGCACGTCGGCTTTCGAACGCCAGGAGCCGAGCCTTGGCGGCCGCGCGGCGCCGTCATTGGCTCCGCAAGCCGAACAGGACCTCGAGGACGAAGCCGAAGAAGACGAGGACGACGAGCTTCCGGCGGCCCGTGCGCCACGTAAGAAAGCGGCGCCTCGCGCCTCCGCCCGCAAATTGTCGGATAAATTCGAGTTGCCTTCGGTTTCGGTGCTGACAGCACCCAAGGCTTCCGATCGGCAACCGCTGAACAAAAGCGAGCTCGAGGCTAATTCGCGCGCGCTGGAAGGCGTGCTCGGGGATTTCGGCGTCCGCGGCGAAATCGTCAAGGCCAATCCCGGGCCAGTGGTGACGCTGTACGAACTCGAGCCCGCACCCGGCATCAAATCCTCCCGCGTCATTGGACTGGCCGACGACATCGCGCGCTCGATGAGCGCGCTCTCGGCGCGCGTCGCCGTCGTCGCCGGCCGCAACGCCATCGGCATTGAATTGCCGAATGCGCACCGCGAAAAAGTCTATCTGCGCGAAATGTTGACCGCAAAGGACAGCAACGAGTCGGTGGCAAAACTGCCGCTCTGCCTCGGCAAAACCATCGGCGGCGACCCCGTCATCATCGATCTCGCGCGCACGCCGCACATGCTGATCGCCGGTACCACCGGCTCCGGCAAATCGGTTGCGATCAACACCATGATCCTCAGCCTGGTCTACCGGTTGCGGCCGGACCAGTGCCGCCTGATCATGGTCGATCCCAAGATGCTCGAACTCTCCGTCTATGACGGCATCCCGCATTTGCTGACCCCTGTTGTGACCGATCCGAAGAAAGCGGTGGTCGCGCTGAAATGGGCGGTCCGCGAGATGGAAGAGCGCTACAAGAAAATGTCCAAGCTCGGCGTGCGCAACATCGACGGCTACAATGCGCGCCTCGTCGAAGCCAGGGGCAAGGGTGAGGAGCTGACGCGCACGGTGCACACCGGTTTCGACAAGGAAACGGGCAAGGCGATCTACGAGAATGAAAAGCTCGACCTCGATCCGCTGCCCTATATCGTCATCATTGTCGACGAAATGGCCGACCTGATGATGGTTGCGGGCAAGGACATCGAAGGCGCGGTGCAGCGCCTGGCACAGATGGCGCGCGCCGCCGGCCTGCACGTGATCCTCGCAACGCAGCGTCCTTCAGTCGACGTCATCACCGGCACCATCAAGGCGAACTTCCCGACCCGCATCTCGTTTCAGGTCACCTCGAAAATCGACAGCCGTACCATCCTTGGCGAGATGGGCGCCGAGCAACTGCTCGGACAAGGCGACATGCTCTATATGGCCGGCGGTGGACGCATCAGCCGCGTGCACGGCCCGTTCGTCTCCGACGAGGAAGTCGAGAAGGTGGTGCGCCATCTCAAGACGCAAGGCGCACCGGAATATCTCGAGGCAGTCACGGCGGAAGAGCCGACCGACGAAGACGGCGCGGTGTTCGATTCCACCGGCATGGGCGGCGATGGCGCCGGTGACCTGTTCGCGCAGGCGGTTGCGATCGTCAAGCGCGACCGCAAGGCCTCGACCAGCTACATTCAGCGTCGGCTGCAAATCGGCTACAACCGCGCCGCATCGCTGATGGAGCGAATGGAACTTGAAGGCATTGTCGGCCAGGCCAATCACGCCGGCAAACGCGAAATTCTGGTCGAGGAAGAGGAAGGCCGCTTCTGAGCGCGGCGCCTCTTAGTCAAGTTTGGCACATTTTTTTCACGGAAAACGATATCTCCTTGGACCCAAACCACGATAAAGTGCACTGCAGCGAAGCGGGACGTCGTGTTGAATAGAGATCCGAAATATCTGATGCCAAAACAACTCGCTGTTCCCCATATGCGTGCCGCGCTGGCGCTGTTTATCGCAGCGTCTGTTGCCGGGCTCGCGACGCCGTCGTCCGCAGAAAACGTGCCCGTTCCAAAACCTGCGCCGAAAGGCCGCGATGGCACGCAGATGAGTGCGCAAGACTCACAGAAAGGTCAGATGACAACCGGCGCTACCCAGACGCCGCCCAACCCGGTGATTCCCGATCCGCGCCGGAACGTTCCTGCCAATATTTTCCAAACCTTCGATGCCAACCAGAAGGCGCAAGCCGCCAAGGTGAGCAACTATCTGTCATCGCTGCAGACGCTTGCGGGAAACTTCGTCCAGGTCGGACCGGACGGCCGCAAGACCAAGGGCGATTTCTACATCCAGAAGCCGGGCAAGGTGCGCTTCGAATATGAAGCGCCGAGCCCGATTGACATCGTCGCTGACGGATCGTCACTGGCGGTGCGTGACCGCAAGCTCGCTACCCAGGACATTTATCCGCTGTCGCAGACGCCGCTGCGCTACCTGTTGTCGGACCGTATCGACCTTTTGAAGGACACCAACGTCGTCAACGTCACCGCCGATGACGTCTTCATCAGCATCACCATCGAGGAGAAGCAGGCGCTGATCGGCACCAGCCGCCTGATGTTGATGGTCGGCGCCAAGGACGGCCAGCTCAAGCAGTGGACGGTAACCGATCCGCAGGGCTATGACACCACGGTCGCGATCTACAATCTGGATACTTCCAAGAAAGTCGATCCGAGCCTGTTCAAGATCGATTTTACCAATTATCCGACGCCGCCGGGCTAAATTTCCTTGATCGCGAGCTAAAGACGTGCGTGATCAGGCGCGCGTCTTTTTTGCCAGGTCTTATTGCCAAGTCTTCATGCGTTTCTCCCTGACAACGTGGAATATCAACTCGGTGCGCCTGCGCATCGATCTCGTCGCCAAGTTCATCAAGTCCGCCCGGCCGGACGTGCTGTGCCTGCAGGAGACGAAATGCATCGACGACGCGTTTCCGCTGAAGCGCTTCAGGCGCCTCGGCTATGAGCATATCGCACTGAACGGCCAGAAGGGC
>JBJMTR010000445.1:0-5214 GCA_045811565.1 Bradyrhizobium sp. | reverse complement strand
TAACAATAACAAGCCGATCAATTCGGAGGGAGTGAATGAACTGGAAGCCGGAACTCGACGAGCTCGCCCGGCGCGAAGCCTTCGCGCGGGAGATGGGCGGCGTTGACAAGGTCAAGCGACAGCATGACCAGGGCCGGCTGACTGTTCGGGAACGTATCGAGAAGCTGAGCGACAAAGGCAGCTTTCACGAGATCGGTGCCGTCTCCGGCATCGGCGAATACGATCCATCGGGTGAACTCAAGAACGTGACGCCGGCGAACTGCGTGTTCGGCCGCGCGCGTGTCGATGGTCGCACATTGGTCGTCGTCGGCGACGATTTCACCGTGCGCGGCGGCTCGGCCGATGCGTCGATCTCGGCGAAGCCGCTGATGGCGGAAGAGATGGCGCATGATTTGCGCCTGCCCATCGTCCGCATCATCGAAGGCTCCGGCGGCGGTGGCTCGGTCAAGACCATCGAGACCAAGGGCGCGGCGAACTTGCCTGGCGGCATCGGCGGCACCCGCTGGTATCGCTTCACGACGGAGAATTTGTCGCGTGTGCCCGTGGTGGCGCTGGGCCTCGGCTCGGTCGCCGGTCTCGGTGCGGCGCGTCTCGCCGCCAGCCACTACTCCATCATGACAAAATCCTCCGCGATGTTTGTCGCGGGGCCGCCGGTGGTGAAGCGGTTGGGACAAGACCTGTCGAAGGAAGATCTCGGCGGCGCCGACATCCAGACCCGCGCCGGCGCGATCGATCATGCCGTCGAGACAGAAGAGGAAGCGTTTGCTTGCGCGCGGCGTTTTCTGTCGTATCTCCCCTCATCGGTCTACGAGCTGCCGCCGACTTTGCCCTGCACCGACAATCCGGAGCGCACCGAAAACGCGTTGATGAACGCGGTGCCGCGCAATCGCAAGCAGGTCTACAAGATGCGGCCGATCATCGAGTCCGTCGTCGACAAGGGCTCGTTCTTCGAGGTCGCTTCCAATTTCGGCAAGCCGATCATCACAGGCCTCGCGCGGCTCGAGGGCAGGGCGGTGATGCTGCTTGCGAGCGACAGCTTTCACTATGGCGGCTCCTGGACGGCGGATGCCTGCCAGAAGGTGGTGCGTTGGGTCGATTTCGCCGAGACCTTCCATCTGCCGATCGTCTATCTGATGGACTGTCCCGGCTTCATGATCGGCCTCGACGCCGAGAAGGCCGCGACCATCCGCCACGGCGTCCGCGCGATGGCCGCGGTCAACCAGACCACGGTGCCCTGGTGCACGGTGATCCTGCGCAACGCCTTCGGCGTCGCCGGCGTGGTGCATCAACCGGCCGACCGCTTCTCGATCCGCTACGCCTGGCCCTCGGCCTATTGGGGCTCGCTCCCGCTCGAAGGCGGCATCGAAGCCGCCTACCGCGCCGACATCGACGCGGCGGAAGACAAGACCGCGAAGCTGAAGGAGATCGAAGATCGTCTCAACAAGCTCCGCTCGCCGTTTCGCTCCGCCGAGAAGTTCTGGGTCGAGGAAATCATCGATCCGCGCAAGACCAGGTCGCTGCTGTGTGAGTTTGCGCGATTGGCGGAGCCGCTGCGGAAGCCGGGACCGCCGGGGAATATGACGATCAGGCCGTAGGGATTTTTCGTTTCGGCATCCCCGTTGATCAGCGGAAGGCAAAAGGCAGCGTCGATACGATCAGTGAGAGCCCCGCGAACAGCAGCAGTCCCAGGACCGACTTGCGGAAGGTCTCGTCGTCGATCTTTCCAAAGAGCCTGAAGCCCGACCAGAGGCCGGCGGTCATGAACGGAACGCCCAATGCGTAAAGCATCATCGTATCCTTTGTCACGGTACCGGCGACGACCTGAGACATCGAGATAACCACGAAGGCCACAAACAACACCGGCTGGAAAACGGCGCGTTGCAGGTCTCTGGGCCAGCCCCGCCATTGGCACGAAATCGTCGAGACGATGCCGCCGAGACCCGTCAGCCCGCCGAGCATCCCGTTCGATAGACCGATCGCGATGTCGGCTCCGGTCCCGATCTTCATGGGTGCGAACACGGGTCGCGCAAGTCCGTAGATCGCGTAGATCACGAGCAGCACGCCTACGCCAAACCGCAGGTAGGTCGGATTGAGATAGGCGAGAATGCTCACGCCGATCGGGATGCCGATGACGGTCCCGAGGACCATCGGCCAGGCCCGGCGTAGATCGAGGACGTGCCGCAGCTTGTAGATGCCGTAGCCTTGCGTCAGCAGACCATAGCCGGCGATCAAGGTGGCGGTCTGCATCGGCGTGATGATGTGCAGCCAGACGCCTGATACGACGAGGCCCATGGCGAAGCCGGAAAAGCCGCTGACGAAACCGCCGACGAAGGCCGCAAGGGCGAAGACTGTGAAGACAAGTGCATCCATACGCCGTCCCCCCGGGAACGAGGCAGCGAGCGCTTGGATGGGTACCCATCTGACGGGGAGGTCGCGGGATCCCCGAAGCCTGGAGTCCTATGTCAGTTCTTCGTGCTCGCCGTTTTGTCGAGCGCGGCGCGCAAGCCTTCGGCGAGCCTGATCGCGTCGTCGTTCGCCCAGAAGTGCATGAAAAACAGACGCGGTTGTTCATCCAGCATGTGGCTGTGCAGCGCCGTGACCTCGATGCCGTGACTCCGGAGCGCCACGATCACCGGATTCACCTCGTCGGTGCTCAGTACGAAGTCGCCGGTGATGGCAGCCTTGCCTCCGCCGGTCGGCTGGAAATTGATGCCTGTTGCGACGCCCATCGGCGCGACCGGGGTCAACGGCATGCCGCTTTCGCTGATGGGATCGCGCCGCGGGACGTTGAACTGATAGACGCCGCCATTGGCTTGTCCCTTGACTCCGAGGATCTGATCGAGCCTCGCCATATCGAGATCGACGGCGGGCGGCGGGCTCGCGGGCGCGCCAACCGTCAGCGGGGTCTTGCTTTCGGCCAGCGCGTCGTGGATGGCGGACGCCAGCTTGACGGGGTCGCCGTGTCCGGCAACGTGCATGTAGAACGTCGCCGGGCTCGCGCGCAGCAGATGATTGTGGACAGCCGTGATCGCAATCCCGCCAGCGATCATCTTCGCCATCACCGGATTGATCTCGGTTTCCAGGAGCACCAGGTCTCCCATGATCATGGCGCCGCCGTGCGCCGGTTTGAACGCCACCCAGCCGCCGAGCGCCAGCGCCGGTCTGATCGTCACCCCATCCAACGTCACCGAAAGATCAGTCCGCGGGAAGCCGTAACGATGCACGTCGCCCGAGACGGCGGGCTTGCGGCCGAGCGTATCGTCGACCTTCTGCCAGTCGATGTCTTGCGCGTGGGCGGCCGAGGCAAAAGGCGTGGCGCCGGGCGCGAGCAGGCAAACGCCGATGCCGATCAGAGTCCAGATTGCGCTTCTCATTGTGCCGCTCCCTGATCTTTGTTGCGTTCTTCGTAACCGGCCGCCTGAAGCTTCGCCACGAGTTCCTCCTGAGTCAGGGCTTGAGCGGGTGACAGCCCACCCGCGATCGCCAGCAGCAGAGCCGGTTGCAGCATATGACGTGTTCGCATTTTCGTTCTCCTGGTTATCCCTGCCCCAGGCGAATGGATTGGCGACGATGCTCCTTCAGATGAGGTACGCCACACACAGCAGGATGCGGGCGATGAGCGCCGGGCTGACCGCGATCCAGTTGGGCCGATAAGATTTTTGGGATGAGATCGAGACGTGATGACATGCTGCGTCCTTGGTGATTCAGGACGCGATTCTTGGGCATGTCGCCTCACGGGGAGATCGCACATCCCCGAAGCCCAAATAAAAACCCGAATGGCCTGGCTGTCAACCAACGCGTGGCCGGCGCCAAGCGTTGGAAGCGTGGCCGGCAGACGTTCGTACTCTGCGAGTTAATCATTTCGATCGCAACGTGTAGCATATGAGAACGAAAGAGAGCTGCCCGCATGCAGCTATTTTCGGCCGTTCTTTAGGCCCATTTCAGCCAAGTTGTTATTGGTTGCTCATTTCCTGGGGCAGGACCTTCAATTTGGAGTCCTGCAATGTTTAAGCAAGTTCTTTCTGCGTGCGTCTTCGTTATCGTTAGTTCTATCGCTTCGGAAGCACGACCCTACCGCAGTCAACAAGCTCCCGAATGCAATGTAATCATGCCGTGCGACTTCTCGTCTTCGCAAACGCGTCAGGAGCGAGTTTCGAGATACTCATTGCAAGCGTATCGTTCAAAGCAGCTCACAGTAACCGACGCTGGTGGCGCCGTTGCCGCCGTGAATATTGCCGGCGCGCGGATCGTCGGCGGCAGGCCGGCCGGTTGCCCTTCGTCCTTCTGCGGCTGCGGCGCGTCGCTGCGCGTGTTCGGTCGTATCGTGCCGGAATTGAATCTGGCGGCCAACTGGCTACGCTTTCCGCGGACATCGCCGGCGCCGGGAATGGTAGCGGCGCGGCGTGGGCACGTGTTTGTGCTGGAGCAGCATCTCGGAGGAGACATTTGGATGGCGTATGACGCCAACTCGGGCGGACACTCAACGAGAATGCACGCGCGTTCATTGCGGGGTTATACGGTCGTCAATCCGCGCGCGATGTCTTGAGAAAGAGAGCCGGCGTTAACGTCGATGGGTGGCACCCCGCAAAGCGCCCGTCGAACGGGCAGGGCACGGGCGCCTTGTGGGAGTGCATCATGATGCCGTGATGCCGCTGTTTTGCCCGACGTATCGATTCGGCGACGCCGCAGTATTCGGCGTCACCACCACGATCAAGTACTGCGCCGGCCCAGTATGCATTGGTTCATGCCATAGCCGGCTTCGGCTGCGGTTTCGGCTGCCGCGACAGCGTCAGCACGATCAGCGATGCGAACACACAAAGCGCGCCGGCGATGAAGAAGGCGGGCAGGTAGCTCTGGAGCAGCGTCCGCGACAGGCCGGCGCCGAACGCCGCGGTGCCGGCGCCGAGTTGATGGCCGGCAAAGATCCAGCCGAACACCAGATTGGCGCGCTCGGGCCCGAATTTTTGCGCAGTGAGACGCACTGTCGGCGGCACCGTTGCGATCCAGTCGAGCCCGTAGAACATCGCGAAGACCGACAGCCCATAGAACGAGAAATCGCTGAAGGGGAGAAAGATCAGCGAGAGCCCGCGCAGGCCGTAATACCAGAACAAGAGATAGCGATTGTCGTAGCGGTCCGACAGCCAGCCCGACATGATGGTGCCGAAGAAATCGAAAATGCCCATCGCCGCGAGCAGGCTCGCCGCCTGTACCTGC
>JBJMTR010000444.1:0-10492 GCA_045811565.1 Bradyrhizobium sp. | reverse complement strand
TCGCCTTCGATGAAGAACGGCGTGCCATAGACGTGCAGCGACTTGTCGACAGCGATGGAGCGGCCCGGTGTCAGCGGCACGCCCTGGGCGCCAACTGCCTCGTCCTTCTCGGAAAGCTGCACCTCGCGGAAGAAGACATAGGAACGGTTCTGTCGCCGCAGCTCCTTGGCACCGTCAGGATTCTGCTCCATCCACTCCCTGATCTTTTGCATCGACATCTGTTCTTTCGGAATGATGCCGCGATCGATCAGGATGCGGCCCACCGGCGTGTGGGGATAGCCGTTGTGCGCATCGTAATTGATGCGAAGCGTCGAGCCGTTTTCCAGACGTATCCGAGCCGAACCCTGGATTTGCGCGAACAGCAGGTCCGTCTGATTCTTGAGCCAGCAGATTTCGAGGCCACGCCCAGCGACCGCTCCGTCCTCGATCTCGGCGCGGTCGTAATAGGGCACGAGCTTGCGGCGGCCGAGCTTGCGAAATACCTGGCCCTTGTTGGGCAGTCCGTTCGAACTTTGCCCGGTGCCGCGGACGAACAGGTTCGAGGGACGGCGATAGACCGGTGCATTATAGACATCGGTCTGGGTGCGCGACCCGTCGATCACGGGCTCGTAGTAGCCGGTGACAAATCCCTCGCCCTCGCCGAGCCGGGAGATGCGCAACGGAAGAAAGTGTTGCTCGAAGAAAGCCTTGGCCCTGGCGCCAGCCGATAACTCCAGGCCCTTGGCAATGCGGCAGGGATCGCGCAACGAGATGCCCAATGCTTTCGATTCGGCGGGCATCGCGTGCTGCGCGGCGATCGGCTTACAGCTCGCGCGGAACGTCCTGTAGGCCGCAAGATGGTCGTCTTCGGCCCAGCCGGCAACCTCGGACCAGGTGAGCGGCACATATTGGCTGCCGCTGATCTGAAGCGGCAAGGCGAGGCGGGGGTAGGGAAGATGGCGAAAATGTTGGGGTGCGGAATGGCGCGCGGAGTGCGCCGCTACCGCCGTGGAGCACACAATCAGGAGCGCGCAAGATGCAGCGGCGACGCGCCTGAAGCCGTGCGTATCAGTTAGCGCTTCCGGTGCCAACCAGCTTCCAGTTTGGATCGCGAGAGGCCGTGTCGCGGGCGAATGTCCAGACATCGGTGATATCGGCAACCTTATCCGGGTTGCCGTCGACAATGGTGCCGGCCTTGTCGCGGGTGACCGAAACCATCTGCGACACGAAACGAACCGTCATCTGGGCCGAACGGTCACGCGCTTCCGCGCTGACTATTTCGGCCCTGTCGATCGAAACGAAGCGCGTTTCGGTTTTTTGCTCGTGCTTCTCGCGATCCTTGATCGCGGCCTCGAAGCTCTCATAGACCTCGGCTGACAACAGATCCTTCAGCGCCCGGCGATCGCCATTGGCGAAGGCCAGCACAATCATCTCGTAAGCGCTGCGGGCACCGGAGACGAAGTGGCGCGGATCGAACGAAGAATCCTGGGCTACGATGGCATCGAGTCCCTGCGCGACCGGCGTGCCCGGTTCGGCAATTCCTTTCCAGCGGTCAGACGGCGTCACATCCGCACTCGGCAGTGGCGGCGGTTGATCGATTACCGAACCAGGCATCGGAACCATGTTGTTGTCCTGCGTCCGCTGAACCACGTTGGGCGCCGCGCGGTCATAGGGCGGCCGCTCGCTCCCGGTGCGCTGTCCGAGGACGCTGCGCAAGCGCAGGAAGATAAAGACCGCCAGCGCCAGGAAGATAATGGTGTAGATATCCACGTCGTATCCGCTTTCTGGTCTGCACCGGCAACGGGGCCGGCCGTAGGACGTTCCCCTCCAGGGGAACGGCAGAGATTACATCACCGATTGAGTCCGCACGCATGTAGGCACGAAACGTGGCCGGGCCAATGGCGCGTTTTGGCGCGGAGGAGTGTAGCGCGTTTTAGGCCCTGGGGGAAACCCGTTGATGCCCGGAAATCACGCATATTCAAATATTTAGGATGGGCGCTTCGCCGCCGGATCGGCGTTGTTGTCCGTATCGACGACAAATCGTCGATGGTTGACGGCTCCCGAATTGGCCTGGCTTCCTGGACTGGATTGTCGTCCTTGTGGAGTAAGGCAGGGCTATGTTAGCCACTCGCCCCGGCACCGGCATTTTTCCATACCTTACGAGCGACTTCGGACGTAAACCGGTATCCGAACGCCAGCGCTCAGGAGAGATTTCCATGACCAACGGCAACGGCGCACCCCCCGAGCAGGCGCCTCCCCAGCTCAACGTGCTGGCGCAGTATACCAAAGACCTGTCGTTCGAAAATCCGAACGCGCCCAGCTCACTGGCGCCGCAGCAGCAACAACCGGCGATCAACATTCAGATCAATGTGAGCGCCAACAACATTGCCGAGAACGAATTCGAGGTGACGCTGTCGGTCGAGGGCAAGGCCGAAAGCGCCGGCAAGGTGATGTTCAGCTTCGATCTTGCCTATGCCGGTGTGTTCCGCATCGTCAACGTGCCGAAAGAAAACCTGCACCCGCTGGTCATGATCGAGTGCCCGCGGCTGTTGTTCCCATTCGCGCGCGAGATCATCGCGACCTCGGTACGCGATGGCGGCTTTCCCCCGCTGATGCTCGATCCCGTCGATTTCGTGGGCCTTTATCGCCAGAACGTGGAACGCCAGGCGGCGGCGCAGGCCGCCCAGCCATCAGGTGCCAAGCCGAGCTAAGGCTGACGAATCCGAGTTAACAGCTGGCAAAAAATCATTCCAGATCGGCTTGTCGCCGAGGCTGGCGATGAATGCCCGATGCGCTTCGCGATCCGCGTCGGTGATCCGCGGCGCCAGGGCTACGTGCCGGTGCCGCCGAGGCATTTCGCCATATCCGCCTAGCTCCGCGGCTCGGGCTTCCGACGCGAGGATCAATTGCGACTGCCGCGCCCCGATCAGGTCGATATAGACTTCAGCAAGAAGCTCGGCGTCGAGTAGCGCACCGTGCTTGGTGCGGCGGGAATTATCGATCGCATAGCGCGAGCAGAGGTCGTCGAGCCGGTTCGACACGCCGGGATGCTTGCGGCGGGCCAGCAGCAGCGTGTCGACCAGCCGCTCCCGAGGAATTGGCTGCCGCTTGATGCGGTCGAGCTCGGCGTTGATGAAGCTGATGTCGAACGAGGCATTGTGGATCACCAGCGGCGCGTCGGCGACGAATTCCAGGAACTCCTCGACCACTTCCGTGAACAACGGCTTGCTGGCCAGGAATTCGGTGGAGAGGCCATGCACGGCGAAGGCTTCGGCCGGCATGTCGCGCTCGGGATTGACATAGCGGTGGAAGGTCTGGCCGGTCGGCATGCGGTTGAAGATCTCGATGCAGCCGATCTCGACCAGCCGGTCGCCGCGCAGCGGATCGAGGCCCGTGGTTTCGGTATCGAGAACGATTTCGCGCATGGATTTTTGAACACCGCAGAAACGGCGAATCAGGTCCGCCGCCGCGGCATCTTAGCAACCTGTTTGAGAATGTCCCGAATCTGAGCGCGTACAGGGTCGAGGCCATGCGAGGTATCCACCACGAAATCCGCGCGCTTGCGCTTTTCGGCGTCGGGCATTTGCCGGGCGAGAATGGCATCGAGCGCCTCCTTCGTCATGGTGCCCCGCGCCATGATCCGCTCGCGCTGATTTTCCGCCGACGTCGTGACCACCACTACCGCATCGACCCGCTTCTCGCCGCCGGTCTCGTACAGTAGCGGGATGTCCATCACTACAACAGGTGCGCCGGATCGCTCCGCGTCGTCCAGGAATTTGTGACGGGAGGCGCCGAGCATCGGGTGAACGATCTGCTCGAGCTGCTTGATGGCGGCGGGATCGTGAACCACTTTGGCGGAAAGTTTTGCGCGATCGACCTTGCCGTCCAGCGTGGTGTCGGGAAATGCCGCTTCGATCGCAGGCGCCGCCTCGCCCTGATAGATGCTGTGAACAGCCGCGTCGGCGTCATAGACGGGGACACCGGCCTCCTCGAACAATTTTGCGGTGGTGGATTTCCCCATCCCGATCGAGCCGGTCAATCCAAGGATCAGCATTTTACCATCGCCATCTTTCGGGATCGCTCAGACAGCGAGGAGTTTCTCGCTGCGCAGAAATGCAAGCAAGGACAATAGCGGCAGGCCGAGAATGGTGAAATGATCGCCTTCGACCCGATCGAACAAATGCACCCCGAGGCCTTCGAGCTGATAGGCGCCGACGCTTGCCGTAACGGCCTGTCCGGCCTGATCCAGATAGGCGGCGATCTCGCCTTCGCCTAACCGACGTACGGTCATGCGCGCAACGCTAACATCTGCGAACAGTATTTTGCCATCGCGCGCAGCGGCGACGGCCGAATGCAATTCATGGCTATTGCCGGCGAGCGCGCGCAATTGTTCCACAGCCTGGTCCCGGCCGGCCGGCTTGCTGAACAGCCGCTGTCCAAGCGCAAGGGTTTGATCGGCGGCGACCACGTACCGGCCCGGCCTTTGCGAAGACACGGAGAGCGCCTTCGCTCGCGCCAGTAGCGACGCGATCTCGCCCGGTGCTGAAAGACCAGAGTCTTTCTGCACGGCGCGTTCGTCGACATCGGCCGGAATCGCTTCGAAATCGATGCCGGCGTTGGCGAGCAGCATCTGCCGCGCGCGGCTTTGCGAGGCCAGAATCAACGGATCTTTTCCACGCCAGACGGTCATTGAAAAATCATTCCGGAAGCCTTTGCCGTTGTCGATCGGCGTATAGCTTCATCACGGCCGCGGCGGTTTCCTCGATGGACCGCCGCGTCACGTCCAGCAGCGCCCAGTTGAATCTCGCGCTCAGGCGCCGCGCAAACGCGACCTCGTCGGCGACGGCCTGCTTATCGATGTAATCATCGTTGCCGGAAGCGGCGCCCATGCTCAAGAGCCGGTTTTGCCGAACCTGAATCAGGCGTTCGGGCGTCGCATGGAGGCTGACGACCAGCGGCTTCTTGACCGTCTCCAATTGGTGCGGCAGCGGAATGCCCGGCACCAGGGGCACGTTCGCGGTGCGGACGCCGCGATTGGCGAGGTAGATTGAAGTTGGCGTCTTGGAAGTGCGGGACACGCCGACCAGAACGACATCGGCCTCCTCAAGGCCTTCGACGTGCTGGCCGTCATCGTGCATCATCGTGTAGTTCAACGCATCGATGCGCTTGAAATATTCCGCGTTCAGGACGTGCTGCGCGCCTACGCGCCCGGTGGTGGCGGCGCCGAGATAGGCTTCGAACAGTTGCATCACCGGGCCGATAATCGACAGGCTCGGAACATTGATCTCCTTGCATTTGGCTTCCAGCCGGCCGACCAGATCCTTCTCGAGCAGCGTGAACAGCACGATGCCCGGCGCCTCTTCGATTTCATCGAGCACGCGGTCGAGCTGCTTCTGGCTGCGCACCAGCGGATAGACATGCTCGACCGGCGTTACATTGGCGTATTGCGCGGCCACCGCGCGAGCCACCGTGATCAGCGTCTCGCCGGTCGAATCGGAGACCAGATGCAGGTGAAAATAATTGCCGGTCGTGGGCACCAAAACTCCTGTGTATCCTGTGAATCCTTGTGGACCTTGCGGACGAGAATCGACCGCCGGTCGACGCCTCAGGGATAACCCGGATTTTTCTTCACAGCGCCTCGCAAGAGGATAAGTCCCCCCGCCGGTCGCAATGATAGTGAGAATATGTGGATTTGTCTCTTCATAAGCTGACCACAGAACGACGCAAGCGATTGAGGCAAGAGACTTTCTCCGGGTGAGGAGGACGTTCGGAAGAAGTGTTGAGGGATGTGAAGAAGCCCGAGAGAGGAACGGGATCGTTTTGCGTGAGTCCAATCCACCGCTACTTAGACTCAAACCTAAGATTCTAAAATTAATTGGTTTAGAAAAGCCCGGCTTGCGGATATGTCTTCCGTCTCCGGCTTGCAGAACGTTCTTCGCAAGGTTGAGAGTGCCGGAAGCCTTCCGGAAGCAGGTCAATCGCGATGTATGAGTGGATCAAGGCGCTGCACATCATTGCGGTCATCTCGTGGATGGCCGGCATGCTGTATCTGCCGCGGCTGTTCGTCTATCATTGCGAGGCAGAGATCGGGTCGAAACAGTCGGAGACGTTCAAGCTGATGGAACGGCGGTTGCTGAAGGCGATCATCAACCCGGCGATGATCGTCACCTGGCTCGCCGGCCTCTACCTCGCCGGGTCCGGTCACTGGTTCTCCTCCGGCTGGTTGCAAGGCAAGCTCGCGCTCGTCATCGCGTTGTCAGGCGTTCACGGCTTTTTTTCGCGCTGGGTCAAGGACTTTGCCGCCGACCGAAATACGCGTAATGAGAGATTCTATCGCACTATCAATGAGATACCGACAGTTCTGATGATCGGAATCGTTGTCCTGGTGGTGGTGAAGCCATTCTAGGTTTTTATGCCGTTGCTCAAGAAGCCGGCTTCAGTCCTTCTTGCGGAGCGCGAACCGATTTTCTATATTGCCGACATCCCACCCCACGCAGGCGGATGTGGTCGCTGTTCGGTTTCTTCAAGGGACCGGCCGCCGCATCAGGTTTGAAGCCTCACCGGCGCTTTCCTTGCTTAGACCTGCGGACCTTCCTTTCTGCGTCCGCCTTTTCCTGAAGCCACCTCGCACTCCTTCTCCCAATCTTACTACTCCACAGGACCACCCCCATGCGGGAAATCAAACTTCAAGACCTCAAATCTCAGACGCCGGCCGAGTTGGTCGCATTCGCGGAAGAGAAAGGGGTCGAAAATGCCAGCACCATGCGCAAGCAGGAGCTGATGTTCGCCATTCTCAAGCAGCTCGCGATCCAGGAGATCGACATCATCGGCGAAGGCGTCGTCGAGGTGTTGTCCGATGGATTCGGCTTTCTCCGCTCGCCCGATGCGAATTACCTGCCCGGCCCCGACGACATCTACGTCTCGCCCTCGCAAATCCGCCGCTTCGGCTTGCGTACCGGCGACACGATCGAAGGTCACATCCGCAGCCCGAAAGAGGGCGAGCGCTATTTTGCGCTGCTGAAGGTCAACACACTCAATTTCGAAGATCCGGAAAAGTCAAAGCACAAGGTCAATTTCGATAATCTTACACCGCTGTTCCCGGATCAGCGCTTCCGCCTCGAGCTCGAAGACCCCACCAGAAAGGACCTTTCTGCAAGGGTTATCGACATCGTCGCCCCGATCGGCAAAGGCCAGCGCGCGTTGATCGTGGCGCCGCCGCGCACCGGCAAGACCGTATTGATGCAGAACATCGCGCATTCGATCACCGCCAATCATCCCGAGTGCTATCTGATCGTGCTGCTGATCGACGAGCGCCCGGAAGAAGTCACGGATATGCAGCGGTCAGTGAAGGGCGAGGTGGTTTCCTCGACCTTCGACGAGCCGGCCGTGCGCCACGTCCAGGTCGCCGAGATGGTGATCGAGAAGGCCAAGCGCCTCGTCGAACACGGCCGCGACGTTGTGATCCTGCTCGATTCGATCACACGCCTGGGCCGTGCCTATAACACCGTGGTGCCGTCATCGGGCAAGGTGCTGACCGGCGGCGTCGATGCCAACGCGCTGCAGAGGCCCAAACGCTTCTTCGGCGCCGCGCGCAACATCGAGGAGGGCGGCTCGCTCACCATCATCGCCACCGCGCTGGTCGATACCGGTAGCCGCATGGATGAGGTGATTTTCGAAGAGTTCAAGGGTACCGGCAACTCCGAACTGATCCTCGACCGCAAGGTATCGGACAAGCGGACCTTCCCGGCGATCGACATCTCGCGCTCGGGTACCCGCAAGGAAGAGCTGATCACCGATCCGCAGCTTCTGAAGAAGATGTACGTGCTGCGGCGGATCCTCAATCCAATGGGCACCATGGACGCGATCGACTTCCTGCTCGACAAGCTCCGCAACACCAAAAACAACTCGGAATTCTTCGATTCCATGAACACCTGAGCCGGCCGGCCGGGTTTTCGGGGCACGTCGTCCAATCGCGCCTTCCTCCCGCTGGTCGTGCTGCGGTCATTGCTGCAGCATGACTGCAGCACGAGAGAAATGTCTGGTCGCGGAGGCGGCGCGATAAATGTTTGAATGCCTGGCGCGTAGAGAGTCCGAAAGCTGATTTAGCGCTTGGAAATCAGGCGCTTGCAGGATGATTGCCGCAAGCATGCTGCCATGCGGGGCCTTATGCTGCAGCGCAGCACGACCGCGGCGTTTTGGGGTCGAGCCGCGATGCTAAATCGCGTTGCGTTTTGAGAGATGCGCGAAGAAATAGGCGATGCATCCGCGGGACCAAACCATCTTTGCTCTGTCGTCAGGTCGGCCGCCAAGCGCGATCGCGATCGTGCGGGTGTCCGGCCCACAGGCTGGAGCTGTCTTGACGGCGCTGGTTGGCAAGTTGCCGGTTCCGCGACTGGCGAGTCGAGCGCTGCTCCGGGATTCAAGTGGGCAGCCAATCGACGACGCTGTCGTGCTGTGGTTTCCGGGACCGGCGAGCGCGACCGGCGAAGACGTCGCGGAATTTCACGTCCATGGCGGACGCGCGGTCCTGGTGGCGCTATTCGCGGCGCTCGCAGCCTTCGACAATGTGCGCGCGGCGGAGGCGGGCGAATTCACCCGTCGCGCGTTTGAAAACGGCAAACTCGATCTCACCGAGGCGGAAGGTCTCGACGACCTCATCCATGCCGATACCGACCGGCAACGCCGCCAGGCGCTGCGCCAGCTCAAAGGCCTGCTCGGCGACAAAGCGCGCGACTGGCGCGCCCAGATCATCGAGGCTTCGGCACTGATCGAAGCGGGAATAGATTTCTCCGACGAAGGTGACGTGCCGGCGGAATTGATCGCGCCGGCCCGTGCCAAGGTTGAAGCGCTGCTTCGTGAAATCCAGGAAGTGCTTGCGGCAGAGGCCCAAAGTGAACGACTGCGGGACGGCCTTGTGGTCGCAATTGCAGGTCCTCCGAATGTCGGCAAGTCGACGCTGATGAATCAGCTGGCACGGCGCGAGGTCGCAATCGTCTCGCCGCATGCCGGCACCACGCGCGACGTCATCGAGGTGCAGCTCGACCTCGACGGCTATCCGGTGACGGTCATCGACACCGCGGGCATCCGTGAAACCGACGACCCCGTGGAGCAGGAAGGGGTTCGTCGCGCGCGCGCTCGCGCCGCGGAAGCCGATCTCGTGTTGTGGCTCGCCGATGCGCCGAACGAGGAGGTTGCGCACCGAGGCAGCGCGCCGGTCTGGCTGGTGCGCAACAAGATCGACCTCGATCAGGCCGCCAAGCCGGGACTCGTGGGGCCGGGCCGCGCGACAGCCGGATTTGGGATTTCGGCCCGTCATGGGGAAGGGATTCCCGAACTCGTCTCCGCGCTGGTCGGTTTCGCACACGATTATTTTGGGTCCAGTGAGGGAGGACTGATCAGCCGGGCGCGGCAGCGCAGATTGCTGCAGGAGACGGCGGCTTCGTTGCGCCGCAGCCTGGACGTGGTCGGGCAGGGCGAGGAGCTAGCGGCCGAGGAACTCCGGGTTGCCGCGCACTCTCTAGGGCGGCTGCTCGGCCGCGTCGATGTCGACCACATCCTCGACGTCATCTTCCGAGAATTTTGTGTAGGAAAGTAATATTTCTTCATTCAGCTTGCGAATTGTTTCACGTGAAACAACTTCCAGCTGGGCCGCGTGGAAGCTGCTGTTTCACGTGAAACGATTCGCGAGCGAATTTCTTTCTTCCCGCGTTTATCGCGCCGCGATAGAAGTCGTGCCATGATTGCGCAAAGCGACTCTTTCGACGTCATCGTGATCGGTGGTGGCCATGCCGGCTGCGAGGCCGCGAGTGCGGCTGCCCGGATGGGTGCAAAGACCGCGCTGGTCACCCACCGATTTTCGACCGTCGGTGCAATGTCCTGCAATCCCGCCATCGGTGGCCTCGGCAAGGGCCATCTGGTTCGCGAGGTCGACGCCCTCGATGGGCTCATGGGCCGTGTCGCTGATGCCGGCGGCATCCAGTTCCGGATGCTGAACCGCCGCAAGGGGCCTGCTGTCCGCGGGCCGCGCGCCCAAGCTGACCGGAAGCTCTATGCTGCCGCGATGCAGGCAGCGATCCTGGAGACCGCCAATCTCAGTGTGGTCGAAGGCGAGGCGGATGAGCTGACTACCTCCCACGGTCGCGTCACCGGCATCCGCCTAGGCGATGGCAGCGAACTTTCAGCCGGCGCGGTCGTCATCACGACCGGCACTTTCCTGCGCGGGTTGATCCATCTCGGCGAAAAGAACTGGCCGGCCGGCCGGGTCGGAGAGGCGCCCGCGGCCGGCCTTTCGGCGTCGTTTGAACGCGCCGGCTTCAGCCTCGGCCGGTTGAAGACGGGCACGCCGCCGCGGCTGGACGGAACTACCATCGACTGGTCGGCAGTCGAAATGCAGCCCGGCGACGATCCGCCGGAACCGTTTTCGGCGATGACTGACCGGATCACCACGCCACAGATCCAGTGCGGCATCACCCGCACCACGCCGGCGACTCATGAGGTGATCCGGGCCAATGTG
>JBJMTR010000443.1:0-5568 GCA_045811565.1 Bradyrhizobium sp. | reverse complement strand
TGGAAAGCCGACCGGCGGACCAAAATTGAAGCGATCGACGCGTACGCGCGCTTCGGACAGATCACCGTCGGCGACGGCCTTCTCGATGCGAGATTTGATCCGCTCGCGCGCTTCGACGTCCTTGGACACGATGACGACCTCGGCAAAAGCCTCATTCGGCAGTTGCGGGTTGAGACCCAACCAGAAGCGCGGCGAACCCTGGCCGACATAGGAGGTGTAGGTCGCGATATCCTTGTCGTCCTTCAGCAGGGCTTCGGCCTTTTTCACGGCTTTTTCGGTGACGTTGAAGGCGGTGCCTTCCGGCAGCCGCAACTGCAGGAACAATTCGGGCCGTTCCGACAGCGGGAAGAACTGCTGCTGCACATGGCCGAAGGCGACGATGGAGGCGACGAAGACGCCGACGGTCGCCAGCACCACCTTGACGCGGTGCTCGACGCACCACTGGATCATGCTGCGCAGGATGCGATAGACGCGCGTCTCGTAGACCGCGTGCGGATCGTGGTTCTGGTGGACCTTGATGTTCGGCAACAGCTTGACGCCGATATAGGGCGTGAAGATCACGGCGACGAACCAGGAGGCGACCAGCGCGATCGCCACGATCCAGAAAATGCCGCCGGCATATTCGCCGACCGCTGAATTGGCAAAGCCGATGGGAAGGAAGCCAGCGGCCGTGACCAGCGTCCCCGTGAGCATCGGAAACGCGGTGGATTCCCAGGCAAAGGACGCCGCATGGATACGGTCCCAGCCCTGCTCCATTTTCACCACCATCATCTCGACCGCGATAATGGCGTCATCGACCAACAGCCCGAGCGCAATGATCAGCGCGCCCAGGGTGATGCGGTGCAAGTCGAGCGACATCGAATTCATCACGATGAACACGATCGCCAGCACCAGTGGCACTGACAGCGCCACCACAATGCCGGTGCGCCAGCCGAGTGCGACGAAAGAGACGAACAGCACGATCGCCAGCGCCTCGATAAAGGAGTGCACGAACTCGCCGACGGCATGCTCGACCACCTTCGGCTGATCGGCGATCTGCTCGACATTGATGCCCTGCGGCACGGCTTTCATGAAGTCGGCGGTCGCCTTCTCGACCTCCTTGCCGAGCTCGAGGATGTTGGCGCCCTTGGTGGTGACCACGCCGACGCCGAGCGCGGGCTTGCCTTCCTGGCGCACAGTGAAAGTCGGGGGATCGACGAAGCCGTGGGTGACGGTCGCGATATCGCCGAGACGAAACACGCGGCCATTGCTTTCGACCGGCGTCTCGGCGACGGCTTTCACGCCGTCGAGCGCCCCGGTGACGCGCAGCGGCACGCGCTGCGACGACGTCTCGACGGTGCCCGCCGGCGTGACATTGTTTTGCTTGGCGAGCGAGTCGAACAGCGCCTGCGGCGTGATGCCGAGTGTCGCCAGCTTGGCGTGCGAGAACTCGACATAGATCCGCTCGTCCTGGGTGCCGTAGAGGTCGACCTTGGTGACCCCGGGCACTTTCAGGAGCCGCTGGCGAAAACCTTCGGCGGACTTCTTCAGTTGCGCGTAGTCGGCGCCATCGCCGGTCATCATGTAAAGAATCGAATCGACGTCGCTGAATTCGTCATTGACGACGGGGCCCAAAATGCCTGCTGGCAATTGGCCCTGCACGTCGACCAGCTTCTTGCGCAGCAGATAGAACAGGTAAGGCACGTCCTTTGGCGGCGTCGAATCCTTGAACGTGACCTGCATCGCCGTGAACGCCGGCTTGGAATAGGTCTGCACCTTCTCGAAGAACGGCAGTTCCTGCAGCTTCTTTTCGATGGGGTCGGCGACCTGGGTCTGCATTTCCGCAGAGGTCGCGCCCGGCCAGATCACGGAGATGTTGACCACCTTCACGGTGAAGAACGGATCTTCAGCACGGCCAAGGCGCTGATAGGAGAAAAACCCGGCCACGCCCAGCGCGATCATCAGGAACAGGATCAGCGTCGGATGGCTCACCGCCCAGCCCGAAAGATTGAAGCGCTTCATGTCGACCTCCGAGATTGCCTGCGATCCGCTAGCCACGCATCAGAACGATAGCGACGAGACGACCCGAACCTTTTGCGCCGGATCGAGCTTCTGCACGCCAAGCGCAACCACCTTGGCGCCTTCATCGACGCCGCCAGATATGACGACGCAATTGCTCTCGTAGGATTTCACCTTGACCGGCTTCAGCGATATTTCGCCGGCGTCATTGACGATATAAAGCGAGGAATCGCCGCCCTGGCTGTACAGCGCCGACAGCGGTACTTTTGCCACCCGCTCGGTGGCGGCATCGGCCAGCGTCAGTGTCGCGGTCATGCCGAGCGAGACGTCTTCGCCGGCATCGGGCAGCGAAAACTTTGCCAAATAGGTGCGCGTGGCGGGATCGGCCGTGGGCGCGACCTCGCGCAGCTTCGCGGCATATTTCTTGTCGGCGTCCGACCACAGCGTCACGGAGGCGATGCCGGATTTGGCGCGGCCGAGCAGCGTCTCGGGGATTGCGACCACGGCCTCCTTCTCGCCAAGGCGCGCGACGCGGATCGCGGTCTGGCCGGAGGCGACGACCTGTCCGGGCTCTACCAGCGTCGCGGTGACGACACCGCGGGTATCGGCGACCAGCGTCGCATAAGAGAGGGAGTTTTTGGTCAGTTCGACCGAGCGCTCGGCGCGGCTGAGCCGCGCGCGGGCCTCATCGGCCGCGGCTCGGCTCTGGTCCATCTGCGCGTCAGTGGTCCAGCCTTTTGCGCGCAGATCCTTGGCACGCTGTTCGGCGGCGGCGGCCTGGGCGAGCACGCCGGTCGCGGCGCGGAATTCGGCTTCGGCCTGCTCGGCCTGCAGCTTCAGATCGACTTCATCGAGGGTGGCCAGCGGCTGGCCGACATCAACGGTCTGGCCGACCTCGACCAGGCGCTTGGCGACCTTGCCGGGGACCCTAAAACCCATGTCGGTCTCGATCCGGGGCTTTATGGTCCCAACGAAACTGCGCTCGGGGGCTTCCGCCGCATAATGCACGCTAGCCACCAGAACCGGGCGTCCGGGGACCGTGGTTTCGGCCGCCTTTTCATTGCAGCCGGTCAGCGCGAACACCGCCAACGCCAGCACCGCACCGGTTATAAGCCTGTAATAGCTCGATAAAATCGAACGGGCGAACATTCGGACCCTCCACGCTGAAGCTGATGAGGAGTATTGAATGTTCACTGACGAATGTCAATAATCGTCAGCGATCAGGAATCCGTGAGTATTAAGTGATTGATAATCGTATCGGCTAACCACGACTGCCAGGCTCCTGCGTTCGCAAGTCAGCTCCGTCACGAGCCGCGCGAAGCGCGAACCCGAAATGACGGGGCTAGATGCCCCTCACTTCGCGTCGGCGAATTCGGCCTTGGTCTCGTGCCCGCCGAGGAAAACCAAAAGCCCGCCGGCGAGCGGCAGCAGCGACAGCACCAGGAGGCCCGTCGAGGTGTTGCCGGTCGCTTCCTTGACCCAGCCGATCAGATAGGGCCCGCCGAAGCCCGCGAGGTTGCCGATCGAGTTGATCAGCGCGATCGCGCCCGCAGCCGCGGTGCCGGACAGCCACGCGGTCGGCAAGGTCCAAAACACCGCGAACGTGCCGAACACGCCGATCGCGGCGACCGTCAGCACGATCATCGTGATGGTGGGATCGGTAATATAGCTGGAGGTGCCGAGCGCGAGCGCCGTCAATAGCAGCGGCCAGCCGATATGGGCGACGCGCTCGCGGGTGGCATCGGAGTGCCGAGCCCACAGGATCATCGCGACGCTGCCGAACAGATACGGGATCGCTGTGACGAAGCCGGTCTGCGCGTTGGTAAGGCCGAACGCTTTCACGATCTGCGGTAGCCAGAACTGCATGCCATAGAGCGCGCCGACGAATCCGAAATAGATCAGGCTCAGCGCGATCACCTTTGGCGATGACAGCGCCTGGCGAAGCGCCAGATGTTTTACAGCTTGCTTTGCCGCGATCTCGGCCTGCAGCTTTGCAGCGAGCCACGCCTTCTGCTCTCCGGTCAGCCAGTCCGCCTTTTCCGGCCGATCGGTCAGATAGAACCAGGTGACGATGCCGAGCAGCACCGAGGGAACGCCCTCGATGATGAACAGCCACTGCCATCCCTTCAGCCCCATCGCACCATCGAGTCCGAGCAGGAGCCCTGAGATCGGCGCGCCGATCACGGTAGAAACCGGAACGGCGATGGCAAAGGCGGCGAGGAAGCGCGCGCGATATTCCGCCGGGTACCAATAGGTCAGATAGAGAATGATGCCGGGGAAAAATCCGGCCTCGGCGACGCCGAGCAGAAAGCGCAGGACATAAAAACTCCACTCGCCGCTGACGGTCGCCATCAGCGCCGAGATGATGCCCCAGGTCACCATGATGCGGGCGATCCAGCGGCTGGCGCCGAATTTCTCCAGCGCCAGATTGCTTGGCACCTCGAAAATGAAATAGCCGATGAAGAAGATGCCGGCGCCCCAGGAGAAGATCAGCGGGCTGAACTTCAGATCCGCGTTCATGGTCAGCGCGGCGAAGCCGAGATTGACGCGATCGAGATAGGAAAAGAAATAGGCCAGCACCAGAAACGGAATCAGCCGCGCCGAGATCGCGCGGATGGTGGAGGTTTCGATGTCGCTCTTTGCGATGGTGGTGGAAGCGACGGTAGCGGTCTGGCTCATAGCTTTCCCCGGGGTGTTCTTGCTGTGCGGTCGGGGTTTTGAGCATCGAGCCGGCAGAGTCAATTGGATTCGCGAAGGAAGCTCCTTCGCCGCGCGTAGAGCGCAATGCGCTGAGCGCAAGCGGTAATGGGTAGCGCGCAAGCGCGCCACTTACCTATCAGCGACCGGCCTTGCGCGCCTTCTTTGCCCGATTGCTGGCCGCAGCCTTGCTTGTTTTTTTCGCGCTCTTGCTGGCTGCCTTGGTTGAACGCCGGTTCTTTGCTGATTTTCTGGCGGATGCTTTTGCGGACCGCTTTGCCGCCGTCTTGCTTGTTTTCTTCGCCGTTGGTTTCGGCGCTGCCCGCTTCTTCTTGGCCGGCACAACCGCCGCCGGTGGCACCATCATGGGATCGGAAACCAGGCCGTCGGCCGCGAGCGGCACGTAAGCTGCCGTACGCTCATCCGCCTTTAAAGCCGGTTCGTCCGCTTTCAGGGCATAGCTGGCGGCTTCGCTCGCGGTGTTGGCGATGCCTTTCACCGTGTCGGTGACTTTTTTCAGAAGCGATTTGTCCTTGCCCATGACGCCTCCCGAAAGCTGATATGCCGGACTAACCGGCGGAAACGTCGCAGGTTCCAGGCAAGGAAACTCACTCCGCGAGCTGAAAACGCTCAAAACGGTGCAGCTCTTCCTCGATGCGGCGCTTGAGATCCTTGCGCCCGCCTCGCGCGGCGCCCTTGCCGACCCAGCTCCATTTCTGCATCAGCAATTTCTTGTTCTGGCGGTCGGTCTTCAGATCGATGACGGCGACGATGTCCTCGCCAACCAGAACCGGCAGCGCGAAGTAGCCGAACAGGCGTTTTTGCTTCGGTACATAGGCCTCAAAGCGATGGCCATAGCTGAAGAACAGTTCG
>JBJMTR010000442.1:0-3334 GCA_045811565.1 Bradyrhizobium sp. | reverse complement strand
TGCGAAGCAGCAGATGTTGACATACTACATGCAGCGTGACGGGATTGTGAAGAGCGTTGAGAGGCTTATCCGGCGGGGTCCAGCCTCCGTCGCAAGCGCCGAAAGCCGGATTTAGCAGCGAATCGGGGGGGCGGTATGCGGAGATGGGTGGCGGTGTCGGTCGCGCTCCTGCTCGCTCTTGCATCGGCAGAAATTGCTTTCGCGCAAGCCTATCCGACGCGCCCCATTACCATGATCGTGCCGTTTCCGGCGGGCGGCGCCACCGACACGCTGGCGCGGTTCCTGGCGGAAAGTATGCGCCCCGTTCTCGGTCAACCCATCGTGATCGAGAATGTAGCGGGCGCCGCCGGCAGCCTCGGCGTCGGCCGTGCGGTTCGCTCGGCGGGCGACGGCTATACGCTCAGCATCGGCACCTCGACCACGCATATGCTGACCGGCGGGCTCTACGCGCTGCAGTTCGATCTGTTGAAGGATCTGGAACCGGTGATGCAAATCGGTAGCGAGCCGCTATTGATCGTCGGCAAGAAAAGCCTGCCGGCGGACGATCTGAAAGGGCTGATCGCCTGGTTGAAAGCCAATCCCGACAAGGCGTCGGTCGGTATCGCCGGCGTCGGCGCCACCGGCCATCTCACCGGCATTTCCTTCCAGAAGGAGACCGGCACCAAATTTCAGTTCGTGCCCTATCGCGGCAACGCACCGGCGATGCAGGATCTGCTCGCCGAGCAGATCGATTTCATGATCGAGCCGTCGTCGAACTTCAAATCCTTGCTCGGCGCGGGCAGCGTGAAGCCGTTTGCGATCACCGGCAAAACGCGGCTGCCATCGTCGCTGAACATTCCGACCGCTGCTGAAGCCGGACTGCCCGGCTTCTTCGCCTCGCTCTGGTACGGGTTTTGGGTGCCGAAGGGCACGCCAAAGGACATCATTGCCAAGCTTAACGCGACGATGACGCAGGTGCTGGCCGATCCGAAGGTGAAGCATCGCTTCGAGGAACTCGGCATAGAAATCACGCCGCTGCAGCAGCAATCGCCGGACGCCCTGCGCGCGTTTCAAAAAAACCGAGGCCGAGCGCTGGTGGCCGATCATCAAGGCGTCGGGCATCAAGGCGGAGTGAGCTCGCGTTCTCCACGTCATTGCGAGCGCCAGCGAAGCAATCCAGAATGCCGGCGCGGAAACAGTCTGGATCGCTTCGTCGCGTCGCTCCTCGCAATGCCCGTAACTCTAAATCTTCTCCAGCTTCTGCAGGCAGCGAATGACCTTTACCTCCGGCGGCATCGGCGTATCCGGAAAACTCGTCTTCCAGTCGGTGACGCCGACTTCGCCGACATAGATGTCGCCTTTTGAATCCATCGCGATGCCGTGGGGCGCGAGGAATTTGCCGGTCTCAAGGCCGGGGCCGTTCTCGCCGCCGAGCCGCGCGATGCGCTTCCCGTTGGCGTCGACGATGGTGAGGCGCGGGCCGAGGTTGGGCACCTTGCGATTCACAGCCATGCCGGGTCCGAGCTCGCCGATGATGAAGTTCGGACGCTTGCCGCCGCAGCAATGCAGCGCACAGGGGCGGTGCAGACTGTTCCACTGCGTCTCGTATTTGCCGTTGCCGTCGAACACCTGCACGCGGTGGTTCTCGCGGTCGGCGACATAGACGAAGCCGTCCGCATCGGTCGCGATGTTGTGCACAATATTGAACTGGCCGGGATCGGTGCCGGGCTCACCCCAGGTTTTCATGAGCTTGCCGTTGGGCGTGTACTTGTGGACGCAGGCATTGCCATAGCCGTCCGAGACGTAGATCTCGCCCTTGGGCGACAGCGCGGTGTGGGTGCAGCGGTGGAATGGCTCGCCGCTCATGAACGGCGCGGGCTTGTTCGGGATGCCGATCGTCAACAACACCTTGCCGTCGGTGGAGCACCTGCGCACGGTGTGGTCGCCGTCATCGGTGCAATACAGATTGTCGTGGGCATCGATATGCAGGCCATGGGCGCGGCTGAACAGGCCTTCACCCCAGCTCTTGATGAAATTACCCTCGCGGTCGAGTACCACCATCGGATGGGCGCCGCGGTTGAAAACGTAGATGCGGTCCTTGCTGTCGACCGCGACCGAAGCGACGTCGGTGAGCTGCCAGCCATCCGGCAGCTTTGCCCAGTTTTCTACGACGCGGTAGCGATGCTCGCCGGTACCGAGAATGGTGGGCATGTCGATCTCCCCCTGAAACGTCATTCCGGGATGCGCCGTCAGGCGCAGGCCCGGAATCCATACTCATGATGGTGGTTATGGTTTCCGGGCTGGCTTCGCGCCCCGGAATGGCGTGTTACTTTATGAACGCGCCGCACGCGGTCCTACGTTGCGCGGCAACAGCCCTTCCTCGATCGCCTTGATCTGCAGTGCCAGATGTTTTGAGCCGATCCGGCATTGCGCCAGCCCACCGGCGATGAACCAGAGGCCCACCTGGCCGGTGCGCGTGTACATGTTGCGCAGTTCCTGTTCGTCGCCAAAGCCCCAGATGGTGCCGACGCGCTTCACAACGTCTTCGCCGAACAGCTTTCGCACCAGCTCTTCCTGCCGCTTGTAGCCGGTCGCGAGCACGATCAGCTCGGCTTGAATGGTCTCGCCGTTCTTCATGCGTGCTCCGTCCGCGGTGAAGCTTTCGATGTCGGCAAACTGCTTCAACGCGATCTCGCCTTTGACGATCAGGTCGGAGCAGCCGACGTTGAAATAGTAGCCGCCGCCACGGGTGAGATACTTGAATTGCCAGCCGGTGTTGTCCTCGCCAAAGTCGAGCTTGAAGTCGACGCGCTTGAGGCCCTCGAGCAGGTCCTTGTCGAACGCCTTCGATTTCTCCGTCACCATCGCATGGCTCTTCCGTGCCAGCTTAAGCGGCATCGAGGTCGCAATGAGGTCGTTATCTTCCAGTGTGCCCTCGTTATAGGGCGCGTACACCAGTTGCGCCGACGGTTCGATGCTTACCACCAGCGTCGGGCTGCGCTGCACCAGCGTCACCTCAGCTCCGCTTGAATAGAGGTCCTGCGCGATGTCGTGGCCGCTATTGCCGGTGCCGATGACAATGGCGCGCTTGCCTTTCCAGTTCTCGCCATCATCATACTGGCTGGAGTGCAGCACCTTGCCGGCAAAGTTCTTCAGGCTCGGAATATCAGGTACGTTCGGAATGCCGCTGACGCCGGTCGCGAGCACGACATGACGCGGATGCAGGGTTCGCTTGCCGCCGTCGGCGCGGCGTAGCGTCACGGTCCAGCGTCCCTCCTTCTCGTCGTAGCTGCCGCCCTCGAATTCGGTCTCGGTCCAGAAATTGAGCTCCAGGCTTTCGACGTAAGCTTCGAAC
>JBJMTR010000441.1:0-9307 GCA_045811565.1 Bradyrhizobium sp. | reverse complement strand
GGCTGGCTGGTCCGGGATTTGAGTAACTGCGGCGCATCCGCCAAGCAGCAAAAGTCCGATAATGGCGACGATCGCCCGTTTCACTGAAAGAATCCCCCAAGGCTGGCCTGCCGTTGTTGCATACCAACCGTGGCTGAATGGTGAACGGCGGGGAATTTTGGCCGTCATTCCCGGGCGCGAAGTGAACCCGGAATCTCAAGATGCCGGACATCGCCCGAAATGACCGGTGTCAATCCTGGGCCGCGAAAATCCGGTAGCGGCGGGGCTGCAGGCTGACGATTTCGCCGGCTTGGAGTTCCCGGTCCCGCGGCGCGTCGATCTCGATCACAATGTTACCTTCGCCGCCGCAGAGCGCGACTTCCGCCCGCTGGATCGGACCGAACGAGCGAACATGGCGCACCGCGCCCTCCAGCGGGCCGCTGCCGACCGGCCCGATCTGCATGTCGTGGCGGCGGACGAACAATTTCGATGCGCCGGAAGCCGCACCATGGGCAGCGATATTCAGCGGCTTGCCGTCGAGCCGCACCGAGCCGCCGCTGACGTCCACCGGCAGCACGATGGATTCGCCGATGAAGCCGTGGACGAAGGCCGTCGCGGGATTGTCATAGACCTCGCCGGGCGTGCCGATCTGCTCGATGCGGCCCTTGTCCATGACCACCACGCGGTTGGCGACTTCGAGCGCCTCTTCCTGGTCGTGGGTGACGAAGATCGAGGTCACGTGGATTTCGGAATGCAGCGAGCGCAGCCATTGGCGGAGTTCCTTGCGTACCTTGGCATCGAGTGCGCCGAAGGGCTCGTCGAGCAGGAGAATGCGCGGCTCGATCGCCAGCGCGCGCGCCAGCGCAATGCGCTGACGCTGACCGCCGGACAACTGGCTGGGATAGCGGTTGGACAGCCAGTCGAGTTGCACGAGATCCAGTAGTTCCTTGACGCGGGCGCGGATCGTGGCCTCGTTCTTGCGAACGGCGCGCGGCTGTACCCGCAGGCCAAAGGCGACGTTCTCGAACACAGTCATGTGGCGAAACAGCGCGTAGTGCTGGAACACGAAGCCGACATGGCGCTCGCTGGCGCCACGCGCCAGCGCGTTTTCGCCGTCGAACGACACCTCGCCGGCATCAGGCCAGTCCAGCCCCGCAATGATCCGTAATAGCGTCGTTTTGCCCGAGCCGGACGGGCCAAGCAGCGCCAACAATTCGCCATTGCCGACCTTGAGATCGACATTGTCGAGTGCGGTGAAAGCGCCGAACTTCTTTACGATATTCTTGACTTCAATCGTCACCGGGAATCTGCCTTTCATCCAGACGCCGCTCGAGAATGGTTTTCACCACCAGCGTGATCAACGCCAGCATCGCAAGCAGCGACGCAATCGCAAACGACGATACGAATTGATATTCATTGTACAGAATTTCGACCAGCAGCGGCATGGTGTTGGTCTCGCCGCGGATATGACCTGATACCACCGACACGGCGCCGAATTCGCCCATGGCGCGCGCATTGCACAGCAATACGCCATACAACAGGCCCCATTTGATATTGGGCAGAGTGACGCGGAAGAACGTCTGCAGTCCTGACGCTCCGAGCGATATCGCCGCTTCCTCCTCCTGCGTGCCCTGCTCCTGCATCAACGGGATCAGCGACCGCGCCACGAACGGGAACGTCACGAATATGGTTGCGAGCGCAATGCCGGGCAGCGCGAACAGGACGTGGATGTTGTGAGCCTGCAGCCAAGGCCCGAAGAAACCCTGCGCGCCGAACAGCAGCACGAACACAAGCCCCGAAATCACCGGACTTACCGAGAACGGCAGGTCGATCAACGTGATCAGAAAAGTCTTGCCGCGGAAATCGAACTTGGCGATCGCCCAGGCCGCGATCACGCCGAACACCAGATTGAGGCTGACGGAAATCGCCGCGACCAGCAGCGTCAGCCTGATCGCGGCAAGCGCCTCGGGCTCGGCGAGTGCGGCAAAATAGGCACTGATGCCCTTTGAAAAGGCTTGTGCGAACACCACGATCAGCGGCAGCACGACGAACACGGTGAGGAAGGCGACCGCGAGCGCGATGATGATGAAACGGATCGGCCCCGGCTCGGTCCTTAGGTTTTCCGATGACGTGACCGGTCGCGGACGTGCGCTCGCCTGGCGCAACGCCGGCGAGGAGACAGTGAGGTCCGCCGCTGGGGCGTAGGCCCGCAATTGAGTGGTGGAGGTCGCCAGACCAGATTGCGTCGACATCGATCGGCCCTCAATGCGCCGGGATTCGGGTTTGCGCCCAGCGCTGCAGGCGATTGACCGCAAAGATAATCACGAACGACGCCAGCAGCATGACCACGGCAATCGCGGTCGCGTCGGCGTAGCGAAACTCGGAGAGCCGGATCACGATCAAGAGCGGCGCGATTTCCGACACGTTGGGCAGATTACCGGCGATGAAAATGACCGAGCCGTACTCGCCAACGGCGCGCGCGAACGCCAGCGCAAATCCCGTGAGTAGCGCCGGGATCAGGCTCGGCAGGATGACCCGAAACACCGTGTGCCAGCGGTTGGCGCCCAGGCTGGCGGCGGCTTCCTCGATTTCAGGATCGAGGTCGATCAGCACCGGCTGGACGGTCCGCACGACGAAGGGGATGCCGATGAAAACCATCGCGACAAAAATCCCCGCCGGCGTGAAGGCGACCTTGATGCCGAGTTCGGCGAGCGCTGCGCCGAGCCAGCCCTTTTGCGCGAACAGCTGGGTCAGCGCGACGCCGGCCACTGCGGTCGGTAACGCAAATGGGATATCGACGATGGCGTCGAACAGCCGGCGGCCGGGAAAGCGGTAGCGCACCAGCGCCCAGACGATGATCGTCCCCATCACCAGGTTAACGATCGCGGCCGCAAAGGAGAGGCCGAAAGAAACCCTCAGCGCGTTCAGGGTACGGCGGCTGGTGATGATGCCCCAGAACTGGTCAAGGCTCAGTTCGAATGTCCTCAAGAACAGGCCGGCGAGCGGAATCAGGATGATGATCGAAAGCCATGTCAGGGTCAGTCCCATGGTGAGACCGAACCCCGGCAAGGTGCGCCGTGCAACCGCTGTGCTCACAAATCCCCCTGCTTCCGCTTCGGCGGACCGGTCGCTCAATCAGTTCTTATAGATCTGATCAAAAACGCCGCCTTCGCCGAAGTGCTCCTTCTGCGCCTTGGCCCAACCACCGAAAACGTCGTCAATGGTGAAAAGTTCGACCTTGGCGAAAGATTTTTCGTATTCCCTGGCGATCTCAGGATCGCGCGGGCGGTACGAATTGCGCGCGGCGATCTCTTGACCTTCCCTGGTATACCAATGTTTCAGGTAGGCTTCGGCCACTTCGCGAGTGCCCTTTTTGTCGGCGACCGCATCAACAATCGCTACCGGCGGCTCGGCGAGGATCGACAATGGCGGAGAGACGATCTCGAACTTGTCCTTGCCGAATTCGCGCTGCGCCAGGAAGGCCTCATTCTCCCACGCCAGCAGAACGTCACCGACGCCGCGCTCCACGAACGTCACGGTTGAGCCGCGTGCGCCGGTATCCAGCACCGGCACGTTCTTGTAGAGATCAGCGACGAACTGCTTGGCCTTGTCGGCCGAGCCAAATTTCTTCTGCGCATAGCCCCAGGCCGCCAGATAATTCCAGCGCGCGCCTCCCGAGGTCTTCGGGTTCGGCGTGATGACATCGATACCGGGTTTGATCAAATCGTCCCAATCCTTGACGCCCTTGGGATTGCCCTTGCGCACCAGGAACACGATGGTCGAAGTGTAGGGCGACGCATTCAGCGGCAGCCGCTTCTGCCAGTCGGCGGCCACCAGCCCTTTGGCCGCGATCGCATCGATGTCATAGGCGAGCGCCAAGGTGACGATATCCGCCTGTAAGCCATCGATCACCGCACGAGCCTGCGAGCCGGAGCCACCATGCGATTGCTTGATCTCGACACTCTTGCCGGTTTCTTTCTGGTACGCTGCCGCGAACGACTTGTTGAAGTCGGCATAGAGCTCGCGCGTCGGATCGTAGGACACATTCAGCAGCGAAACATCGGCGGCGAACGCTGAGCTCGCCCAGAGCAATCCCGCAACGACGGTTAGGACACGGCGGACCATCTTCAGCCTCCATTCGGCCTGATGAAGCATGTCATCGAAGCACGCGGGACATAACTCGCGACGAAGCGCGTTTAAGTCAACGAAACCGCATTTTATTGTTTGCGGCAGGACAGTGTCATTGTCCTATGAAGCCTTTGTCGTATGAATGCCGCATTCTGTCTTGGCCCTGCCGCGCCAGCGTCCCGCGCGGACGTCTTCGTCCGGCGAGCTGCGGCTGCTGCAGGGCATGCAGCCGACCGATAGGAAGCCGGACGCCGCCAGCGGATGCGGCGGCAGATTGGCTTCGGCGTAGATCGCCTCGATCCGCTCGCGCGAGATGTTCGCGAGCGGATTGAATTTCAGCTTGATGCCGTCTTCTTCCACGACCGGGATATCCGCTCGCAGCCCCCCCTGAAAGCGTTTGCGGCCGTTGATCCAGGCCGAGAACGGCGCCAATGCCCGCGCCAGCGGCTCGACCTTGCGAATCCGGCAGCAGGCGTCGGGATCAGAGAACCACAATTCGCGGTCCGGATCCTCGCGCGACAAGGTCTTTTCAAGCGGCTTGATCGAACGGACGTCGCGCAATCCCAGCGCTTCAATCAGAGTATCGCGATAGGCCAGCGTCTCCTCGAACAGCCAGCCGGTGTCAAGGAAGATCACCGGGATCGCCGGGTCGACGTCCGCCATCACCTTGAGTAGCGCAGCCGATTCGGTGCCGAACGACGAAACCACCGCGAGACGCTCGCGGCCGATGATCTTCAGCGCCGCTTCGATTACCTCCGCGGGCGACGCCGCGCGCAGCACTTGGTCGAGCCCTTCGGCCGCCGGGAGATCCGGCGATCTCACGGCAGGTTCAACGGATGGCTGTTTTGTAAGCGCGTTCACTGGCCCGCACTCTCCGAATGACGCAATTGCATCCGACGATTGAGCGCGGTGACGCGGCCGTCGCCGGTCGGCTGATAAAACACCGAATAGCGCTGGACCGTAGCGGCGAAGGCTTCGGCGTCGCTCTGCTTTTTGACCTCGAACGCATCGAAACCGGCGCGCTGCATGAAAACGAACTGGTCGCGCAGCACCTGGCCGGTCGCGCGCAACTCGCCTTCATAGCCGTAGCGTTCGCGCAGCAAGCGCGCCTGGCTGTACGCGCGGCCGTCGCGGAAAGTCGGAAATACCAGCGCGACTGCGGCGAGCCGGTCGAGATAGGGCACCAGATCGTCGAGGTCGCGATTGTTCGGCCAGATCACGCCGGTTTTGCCGGCGCGCCGCGACAGCATCTTGGGATCCTCGAGAAACCGCGCCGCTGAAATCAGCACCGCGCCGTCACCCGGCAGTTCGGCACCGTCGGCGACATGGATGAAGACGTCCGTTACGATTTTGCCCTGCTTAACGAGTGGCATAGACACGCTCCTTGAAAGGTTCGACGCCGAGCCGCTTCACCGTGTCGATGAAGAGCTCTTCTGGGGAATCGCGCAGCGCTAGATAGGCTTCTACAATGTCCTCGATCACGTCGGCGACTTCCGCATATGGGACCGAAGGACCGATGAGCGTGCCCATCGCGGCGTGCTCGTCGGCGCGCCCGCCGATCGTGATCTGGTAAAATTCCTCGCCGTTCTTCTCGACGCCGAGAATGCCGATATGGCCGACGTGGTGATGGCCGCAGGCATTGATGCAGCCGGAGATGTTGATGTGCAGCCGCCCGATCAGATTGGCGGTATCATGATTGGCGAAGCGTCGCGTCAATTCCTGCGCGATCGGGATCGAGCGCGCGTTCGCCAGCGAGCAGTAATCCAACCCCGGGCAGGCGATGATGTCGGAGACCAGATTGACGTTCGGCGTCGCGACGCCGATCTTGTCGAGCGCCTTCCACAAGCCGGGCAGATCGCGCTTGGCGACATGGGGCAGCGCCAAATTCTGCTCGTGACCGACACGGATCTCGCCGAAGGAATATCTGTCGGCGAGATCGGCAATCGCATCCATCTGGTCGGCGGTGGCATCGCCAGGCGGCCCGCCCACGGGTTTGAGCGACAGTGTCACGATCGAATAGCCCTGCACCTTGTGCGGAAACACCGAATTCTTCCGCCATCGCTCGAACAGCGAGTCGTGCGCCGCCCGCTTCAGCTCATCGGGCATATGCGGCAGCTTTTCGTAGGCCGGATAGGAGAAGCGCGAACGGATTTCCTCGATGTCGGTGACATCCAGCGTCAGCGCGCTGTCGCGCATTTGCTGCCACTCCTCCTCGACCTCCTTGGCAAACTTCTCGATCCCAAGCTCGTGCACCAGTATCTTGATGCGCGCCTTGTAGATGTTGTCACGGCGGCCATACTGGTTGTAGACGCGCAGGATCGCTTCGACATAGCTCAGCAGATCACGGCCGTGCACGAATGGTTTGATGGTCTTGGCGATGAACGGCGTGCGGCCGAGACCGCCGCCGACCAAGACCTCAAAACCGGTATCGCCGTCGGCATTCTTGTGCAGGCGCAGGCCGATATCGTGAATCTTGATGGCCGCGCGATCATGCTCGGACGCGGTGATCGCGAATTTGAACTTGCGCGGCAGGAACGAGAATTCCGGATGCAGCGTAGTGTACTGCCGCAATAGCTCGGACCAGATGCGGGGGTCCTCGACTTCGCCGGGCGCGACGCCGGCCCACTGGTCCGATGTCACGTTGCGGGTGTTGTTGCCCGAGGTCTGCATGGCGTGGATGCCGACACCGGCGAGATATTCCAGCGCATCCGGCAGTTCGGCCAGCTTAATCCAGTTGAACTGGATGTTCTGCCGCGTGGTGAAATGGCCGTAGCCACGATCATAGCGGCGCGCGACATGCGCCAGCGCTCGCAGCTGTTTCGACGATAGCGTGCCGTAGGGGATCGCGACGCGGAACATATAGGCGTGCAGCTGCAGGTAGACGCCGTTCTGGAGTCGCAGCATCTTGAATTCGTCCTCGGTGAGTTCGCCGGAGAGGCGCCGCTTCACCTGATCGCGGAATTCCGAAACACGTTCGTTGATGAGCGTGCGATCGAGTTCGTCAT
The DNA here is from genome assembly GCA_045811565.1 of Bradyrhizobium sp. Lineage (GTDB taxonomy): Bacteria > Pseudomonadota > Alphaproteobacteria > Rhizobiales > Xanthobacteraceae > Bradyrhizobium. The sequence continues at coordinate 2,195 of JBJMTR010000441.1, read as the reverse complement.
ATGCATACATGAGAATTAAGCCTTACGCCGGAACCGGAAGATCGATGGTCAGGCCTTCCGACCGGATCTGTTCGCGGAGATTGCCGGGCAAAATCTCGCCCGTGTCCTTGATGTCGACGGGCGCGATATAGGCGCCGACCGCGCCGACGTCATCGGCAACAGACTCGGAAAGCAGCGCACGCGCGTCATCCGACGTGCGCACGATCGCGGCATCCGACAAGTCCACCGACCAGCCTTGCTGCGCAGTGCGATAGATCACCGCCCCATCCCAGGTGCGGTTGGCGGTCACGACGGACGGGCCTGTGATTCTGATTTTCTTTTGTTCAAGCGGAGAGGTCATTCGGCAGCTTCCAGCAGTTCGGAGAACACTTGATTGAGGTCGGAATGGCGCCACGGCGCGGAGTGCGCAACCACGTCACCGATGATGAGAACGGCGGGCCCGCCATCGATTTTTTCGACCAGCGACGGAAGATGTTCGAGCGTGCCGACCAGCGCTTGTGAATCCGGTCGCGTCACCCGCGCGAAGACCCCGACAGGTGTTTGCGGCGATCTGCCGGCGGCCAACAGGCCGCTGCGGATCGACGGCGCCGCGGTCATGCCCATATACACAACGACGGTCATTTTCTTGTCGGTCAGCGCCGACCAGTCAACGGCCTCCGCGTCTCTCGCCTTGTGCGCAGTGAGGAAGGTGATGCGTAGCGCCTCGTGCCGATATGTCAGCGGCGTCTCGAATTGCGCGGCAGCACCGAGCCCCGCGCTGATTCCAGGAATCACTGAATAGGCGACGCCGGCCTCGCGCAGCGCCGCGATCTCCTCGCCGCCACGGCCAAAGATGAAGGGATCGCCGCCCTTAAGCCGCACCGCGCGCTGCCCCGACTTCGCCGCCTCGATCATCAGCTTGTTGATCGCATCCTGGCCGATACCGGGCTTGCCGACGCGGCGGCCAACCGGAATGCGCGAGGCATCGCGGCGCGCGCGGTCAAGAACTTCCGGCGAGACCAACTCATCGTAGAAAACAACGTCAGCATCCTGCAGCGCGCGCAGCGCCTTGATCGTGAGCAGATCGGGATCGCCCGGCCCTGCGCCGACTAACGTCACCTTGCCCTCGGCTTTGCCTTGCCCATTAGCGCCGGCAAATGCAGACGGATCGCTAATAGCTCTCAACGCCGCTTCAGCTTCGTCCTTGTGGCCGGCGAGAACCAATGCGCCGATCGGACCGTCGATCACACGTTCCCAGAACCGGCGGCGCAGCGGAAATTCCGGAATGCGCGTATGGACCGATTTGCGAAAACGGCCGATCAAGCCGGCGAGATCGCCGATGCGCGCCGGCAGAACAGCTTCTATGCGCTCGCGCACGCGACGCGCCACTACGGGCGACGCTCCGCCGGTGCCGACCGCGACGACCACGTCGCCGCGATCGACGATCGCTGGAAAGATGAAGGTCGAATGCGGGAGATCGTCCATCACGTTGATGGGCAGGCCGACGGCTTTCGCACGCGCCGCCATCGCAACGCCGATGTCGCCGGCGCCGGCACATAGGATCGCAATGACGCCCCTGATATCGGCAGCGAGCGGATCTCCATGCGCGAACTGGATCCGCGCCGTATCGGCTGCGTTAAGCTCGCTCACATCATGATTGCCATCAGTCGCGAACCAGCGAACGCGCGCACCAGCGGCCGCCAGCAGGCGCAGTTTCGCACGCGCCAGTTCGCCGGCTCCGACAAGCAACACCACGCCGCTCTGCAGATCGAGAAACACGGGCAGGAATCGCATGCGACACTCTCTTCCCCAACTTCCAGGGTTGACTGGAATTATTTTCTATATATGTGTCTTTCAACGCCCGCAAAGAGAAAATTATTTCTTCTCTATTGCGCCGCAACTATAGAATTTCTGCCTCGAAAGGCCAAGGCTCAGAGATGCATCTTCTCGACAACGAATCCTCCCACGAGCCAGTGCGTCATTCCGAGTTACCGGACCGCACAAATATCTCCCAAAAAATTCTGGCCAATGCGCACCTCGCGCCGCCCTCGATGGACCATCTCGACGAACTCGAGGCGCAAAGCATCTACATTTTGCGCGAAGCGTTCGCACGGCTGAAGAAGCTCGCGCTGCTGTGGTCGCTGGGCAAGGATTCCAACGTGATGATCTGGCTCGCACGCAAGGCCTTCTTCGGCCGCGTGCCATTCCCGGCGCTG
>JBJMTR010000440.1:0-13279 GCA_045811565.1 Bradyrhizobium sp. | reverse complement strand
TCCGCGGCAGATAAGAACCGCAGCCGAGCACGACCGAACGTATCGCAGTCACGAGACAGCCTCCTGCGCGGTCTGCGCTCGATTGAACGCGCTGCCGTCGCGATTAAGCATCTGATTGATCTTTGTGAGGAGATCGTAGTGGACCATCTCATAGCCAACATCGACCGCGTAGGCAAAGCCCTCGGCGTCGGTTCCACCATGGCTCTTAACCACCACGCCTTTCAGCCCGAGTAGCACGCCGCCATTTGACTTGGAGGGGTCCATCTTGTCGCGCAGCGCCCTGAAGGCGCCGCGGGCAAACAGGTAGCCGATGCGCGACAGCCAGGTCCGCGCCATGGCGTTGCGCAGCAGTTCCGATATCTGCCGGGCGGTTCCCTCGGCCGCCTTGAGCGCGATGTTGCCGCTGAAACCTTCAGTCACGATCACATCAGCGAGGCCCTTTCCGATGCCGTCGCCCTCGACGAAGCCAACATAATTGAGCTGCGGCAGGTTCATCGCGCGCAATAGCTCGGCGGCCTCGCGGATTTCCTCGTGCCCCTTGATCTCCTCGACGCCGATATTGAGCAGACCGACGCTCGGCCGTTCGAGGTTGAACAACACGCTCGCCATCGCGCTACCCATGACGGCCAGCGCCACCAGATGGTGCGCGTCGCCGCCGATGGTGGCGCCGAGATCGAGCACGACGGAATCGCCGCGCAAGGTTGGCCAGACCGCTGCGATCGCCGGCCGATCGATGCCGGGCAACGTGCGCAGATTGAACCGCGCCATCGCCATCAGCGCGCCGGTATTGCCGGCGGAGACCGCGACGTCGGCCTCGCCCTTCTTCACCGCATCGATCGCCAGCCACATCGAGGAGGTCTTGCGGCCGCGGCGCAGCGCCTGGCTCGGCTTGTCGTCCATGCCGACCGCAACGTCGGTATGAAACACCCGCGAGGCCGCCTTCAGCGCGGGATGCCGGGCGAGTTCCGCTTCGATCCGCGCGCTATCGCCGTAGAGCAGGAATTCGGTGTCGGGATGCCGGGTCAGCGAGATAGCGGCCCCGGGAACGATCACCGATGCGCCGACATCGCCGCCCATGGCGTCAAGCGCGATTCGAACCTTTTGAGGCATGAACGTCCCGGAAACCTGATCTCTGGCGGCCTTTAGAAAGCGTCCCGCCGCGCGCTGGAAGGCACCGCCGTCGGCAGCGCTCGGCCGGGTGCAATGCCGCACCCCGGCCGGGCCGCGACAATAGCGTGTCCCCGTCCTGACACAACTCTTGACCCGTGTCACCGAATTGGCGCGAGCCAGAATCGCTCTAGGCTAATAAGCAATATAACTCAACACCTTAAATATGATTCTTGAATAGGCGCTGCATCCGCTTAGCGTGCCACGTGCGCTCGCAATCCACTTTAACTGCGTCTCATTTGCCCTTGTCGCTTGCCTTGGGCTTCTTCGCGGCGGGCGTTTTCGCCTCGACCTTCAGCGCCTTGAGCGCAGCAAACGGATGATCTTGGGGATCAGCGGCTTCGACCACCGGTTCAAAGATCGCATCCGGTTTGCGCGGATATGGATCGACGCCGAGCAACAACGCGTCGGTGGCGAGCCGGCCGAGGTCGATGACGCCGTTGACGATCGGCTCCGGCGGATCCGGCGTCTCTCCGTTACTCTCTTCGGCCTCATCGACCAGGTCGGCCATTTGCGGAATCTGCTCCGGCGGCGCGAAGATCAGGTCGATCGGCTCGTCGATGTCGTTCTCGATCTCCTCCAGCGTCACCACGCAGGTCTGTCCGATCCGCGCCCGCACAAGGCCTGCCACATGAAAGCGGCCGCCGCTCTTCGGCGTCACATCGAACGAGGCCTGTGCCGAGACCACTTCGCGCAATCCGGCGATAGCGGCCATCGCATGGCGCACCATCGCATCGGCCTCGATGTCGCGATGCAGTCCGGTTTCCGGCACCTGCGCCACGGTGACGGGAACGCGCCACGGGTCCGTCTTCTCTGTTATGCCTGTCTTGCTCATTGCTGCGCGCCCACGTGATCCGGCGGCGGAAACTTCCATGCCGCGCTCAACAGCGCCGCCTCGTCGAGCCCGGCGAGGGCGGCGATGGCCGTCTCGGCATAGGTGGCGAGCCGCCGCGCGTTGTCGATGTTCTCCCCGTTCAAGATATTCCTGCAAAGCGCCTGCGCCAGCGCATCATGGCCGGCGGTCAAAGCCAGATCGTAAGCCGCCGTGCGGCCGTAAAACGCCTCGCCGAAGGCCTGCATCCGCTTGGGCACGGTGAGATCGCCGACCCCCATTTCGCGCAAATTGCCGTCCATGTCGTTGCAGAAATGGTCGAATAGCGCCTGCGACAGGCCCACACCGCCCTCAGCCGATTTCAGGCGGCGCAAAGTCAGCCACAAATGCATCAGCAGCAGGTCAAAACGGCCGTTAACCGTATCCGGCACGCCCAAGTCCCGATAAAAGAACGGTTCTCGCGCCTGCGTCACGATCATGCCATAGATGGTCTCAATGGTGCCGCGCGGGGGTATCCGGGGTTTCCTGAAGTGATTGAACGGCCAAAGCATCGTGGGTTCCGCATGCGAGCCCTTGGGGCCCGCGCATGTTGCAATCCGCATGGCTGCCCGGTACGTCAACGCCTCGCGCGATGCAAGGGGACGAACCAGTTCCGCAAATGAGCGAAACCAGCCAGACATCTCGCGTGCCCTCACGGCGCGGCGTGCGCGCCCGCTGGCGCGCCGTCGCCGCCATCGGCCTGGTCTGTGCGATGCTGGGAGGATGCACCGGCGAGCAATTCCAGAAGGGCTACATTCTGCCGCAGGGCGCGCTCGAGCAGATCCCAATCGGCGCGAGCCAGGACCAGGTGCTGATCGTGATGGGCACGCCCTCGACGGTCGCGACACTGAACGGGGAGGTCTTCTATTACATCTCACAGCGCTCCGAACGCCCGGTCGCCTTCATGAACCAGAAGGTCGTGGACCAGCGGGTGATCGCGATCTATTTCGACAAGAACCGCCAAGTGCAGCGGCTTGCCAACTACGGACTGCAGGACGGCAAGATATTCGATTTCATCAGCCGCACCACGCCGACCTCCGGTCAGGAGCTCAGTTACCTGACGCCGCTGTTCAAGCTCCTGAGCTTTAACTAGAGCCTCTTCCGTTCTGATCGAATCAGAATGGGCTCTAGTTTTCTGTTTTGACGAGTATTCTTCACGCGAACCGATTCCCACTTCGCTCGAAAACTTTACCGGGGGGCCTGCGCCAAGTCGCCCGCTTGCCCATCGGCCGCGCGCTCCCTACGGTCGCCTGCGAACGAGTGATCCAAGTAGGGAGTGAACAGGTGACCAGTAAATTATTATCTCGGCGCCGCGTGCTGACAGGGGCCGCGGCGATCTCAACGGCCGCGATCTTGCCGCGTACGAGCCTCGGCGCCGATTGGCGGCCGACCGAAACGGTCCGCTTGATCGTGCCGGCCGCAGCCGGCGGCAGCACTGATGTGATGGGGCGCATGCTGGCCGCGCACCTGCAAACCGCCTGGGGACAATCGGCTATCGTGGAAAACCGCTCGGGCGGCGGCGGCACGATCGGCACGTCAGAGGTCGTGCGCAACAAGGGTGACGGGCACACCATCCTGGTGGGCAATCCCGGCCCCAACGCGATCGCCTACAGCATTTTCCGCAACCTGAGCTACAAGCCGGATCAGTTGCAGCCGGTCAGCAATTTGATCCGGATTCCAAACATTGTATCGGCGCACCCGTCGGTGCCGATCAAGTCGATCGGCGAGCTGATCGCCTACATCAAGGCCAATCCGGACAAGCTGAATTATGCCTCCTCAGGGGTGGGACAAAGCCCTCACCTCACCGGCGCATGGTTCCTGCAGCTCACCGGCTTGAAGATGGTGCATGTGCCGTTCCGCGGCGCGGGCCCCGCGCTACAGGCCGCGCTGGCCGGCGATATCCAGATTCTGTTCGACAATTTGTATCCGACGCTCCCGCAGGTACAGGCCGGCAAGCTAAATGCGCTTGCCGTGACGACGCCGGAGCGCAGCGCGTTGGCCCCCGATATCCCGACCATGCGCGAAAGCGCGCCGGAGCTCGCGAAGTTCGACGTCTCGTCCTGGTTCGGCATTTTCCTGCCGAAGAGCGCGCCGGCGCCAATCGTCGATGCCCTCAACAAGGAGATCAAAGTTTTCCTGGAGCGCGAGGACACCAAGAAGAATACAGCGGCGATTGGCGCGCGCACCGACTACGGCACGCCGCAGCAGTTTTCCGATTTCGTGCAGGCGGAGACCACGAAGTTTGCCGCCATCATCAAGCAGGAAGGCCTGCAGATGGACGTGAATTGAGCGGATACGCGATCTCACCCGCTGCCGCCATGCTGAGGAGCCGCGCACTTGCGCGGCGTCTCGAAGGATGGCCGCATGCACTGCCTCTCATCCTTCGAGGCTCGCAAGGACTTGCACCTCAGGATGACGACCCCTTTCGAGAACAAAAACCCCGCGGCTTGCACCGCGGGGCTCTTACGATCGGAGATTGCCCTCAGCCCGTAGTGATCTGATCGATCGGACTGATATCGCCCACAAACCGCAACAGATCGCTCATCAGGAATGTATCCGGCGTCTTCGCGGGCAGCGTCGGTTTCCAGCGCTACAATCTGTAATTGACTTCACACCTGACGGATTTTGCCTGCGACATAATGTGACGCCACACGAACAAAAAAGCCCCGCGGTAACCGCGGGGCCTCGTATTTTGTCTAACCCCTTTGCTCAGTGCGCCAGGATCGCCAGCAGCAGGAGCGCCACGATGTTGGTGATCTTGATCATCGGGTTCACCGCCGGACCGGCCGTATCCTTGTAGGGATCGCCGACGGTGTCGCCGGTTACGGCCGCCTTGTGGGCGTCAGAGCCCTTGCCGCCGTAGTGGCCATCTTCGATGTACTTCTTGGCGTTGTCCCAGGCGCCTCCGCCCGAGGTCATCGAGATCGCGACGAACAGGCCCGTGACGATCACACCCAGCAGCATCGCGCCAACGGCGGAGAACGCCGCCGACTTGCCGGCCGCGCCGCCGCCCGCGATCGTATAGATCACGAAGTAGACCACGATCGGCGACAGCACCGGCAGCAGCGACGGGATGATCATTTCCTTGATCGCGGCCTTGGTGAGCAGGTCAACCGCCTTGCCGTAGTCCGGCTTGTCGGTGCCCTGCATGATGCCAGGCTTTTCGCGGAACTGACGCCGCACCTCTTCGACGATCGCGCCGGCCGCACGGCCGACCGCCGTCATGCCCATCGCGCCGAACAGATACGGCAGCAGACCGCCGAACAGCAGGCCGACGACCACGTAGGGATTGTTGAGCGAGAAGTCCGGATTGACGCCCGCGAAATAGCCGTGGTTAGCGGAATCCGCGATGAAGAATTTGAGGTCCTCGTTGTACGCCGCGAACAGCACCAGCGCGCCGAGACCGGCCGAGCCGATCGCGTAACCCTTGGTGACTGCCTTGGTGGTGTTGCCGACCGCGTCCAGCGCATCGGTCGACTTGCGGACTTCCTTCGGCAGACCGGCCATTTCAGCAATGCCGCCGGCGTTGTCGGTGACGGGGCCAAAGGCGTCGAGCGCGACGATCATGCCGGCCAGCGCCAGCATGGTGGCGGTCGCAATCGCAATGCCGAACAGGCCGGCGAGGCTGTGGGTGACGAGGATGCCGGCGATGATGACGAGCGCAGGCAGCGCGGTCGATTCCATCGAGATCGCGAGGCCCTGGATCACGTTGGTGCCGTGACCGGTGACCGAGGATGCCGCGATCGACTTCACCGGACGAAAGTCGGTGCCGGTGTAGTATTCGGTGATCCAGATGATCAACCCGGTGACGACGAGGCCCACCACGCCGCATTCGAACAGCGCCATGCCGGTGTAATTGACGCCGGCGAGCTTGTCGAAGCCCACCAGATAATAGATCACCCCGGCGACACCGATGAGCGACAGGATGCCGGTCGCGATCAGACCCTTGTAAAGCGCGCCCATGATCGACTGATTGGCGCCGAGCTTGACGAAGAAGGTGCCGATGATCGAGGTGATGATGCAGATGCCGCCGATGGCGAGCGGCAACGTCATCATGTTCACCAGGATCGGTGTCTTAGCGAAGAAGATCGCGGCCAACACCATGGTGGCCACCGCGGTCACCGCATAAGTCTCGAACAGGTCGGCAGCCATGCCGGCGCAGTCGCCGACGTTGTCACCAACGTTGTCGGCGATGGTGGCGGGGTTGCGCGGATCGTCTTCGGGAATGCCGGCTTCGACTTTGCCGACGAGGTCGCCGCCGACATCGGCGCCCTTGGTGAAGATACCGCCGCCGAGACGGGCGAAGATCGAGATCAGCGAGGCGCCGAAGCCAAGCGCGACCATCGCGTCGACGACGGTGCGGCTGTTCGCGGCAAGGCCCATGAAGTGGGTGAGATAGGCGAAGTAGATGGTCACGCCAAGCAGCGCGAGGCCGGCCACCAGAAGCCCGGTGATCGCGCCGGCCTTGAAAGCGAGTTCAAGTCCGCCGGCCAGCGATGTCGTCGCCGCCTGTGCGGTGCGAACATTGGCGCGGACCGAGACGTTCATGCCGATGAAACCGGCTGCGCCCGACAGGATCGCGCCGACGGCAAAGCCGATCGCAACCAAGGTGCCGAGGAAGTAAGCCAGCAACGCGAAGATCACGATGCCGACCATGCCGATCGTGGTGTATTGGCGGCGCAGATACGCCTGCGCGCCCTCGCGCACGGCGGCGGCGATTTCCTGCATCCGCGGATTGCCGGCGTCCGCTTTCAGAACGGAAGCCGTCGCCCAGATGGCGTAAACAACGGAAAGCGCCCCGCAGAGCACAATCAACCATAATGCTGTCATTGAATTCTGCCTCAGATCCTTGATGGTACCCCTACGCCTCACGCCGCGGAGCGGCGGGCGCTAAAAAAAGGCCTTCCCTGCCCAACGGGGCGGCCTCAAATCGGGCGCGACCATGCCAAAATCGTCCCCCGGGCGCAACGCCGCGGAAGGCAAAAACCATCGATATCGGCAGGTATTTAGGCGGGGAAAATCGGGTTCTCTTCGCCGGAATCTAGAAATGGCTGTAGGACAGCCGGTTGAGCGCCAGTTCCTTGCCCTGAGCATCCAGAAATGTGGGTGTCGCCGCTCCCGCGATGATGGTGCCGATCGAGGTCACCACGACCCCTGCCCGCTTTGCATCCTGGGCGAAATCCTCGAAGCGATCCTCTGGTATCGCGCACAGGATCTCGTAATCGTCGCCGCCCGAGATAAGCGTTTCCATGTCAACCGTGTTGCGGGCCAGCAGCGCCGCGGCGGCTGCTGACAATGGAACGCTGGCCGCGTCGATGGCGGCCGATACGCCGGATGCCGCGCAAAGTTTTGTCAGATCACCGGCAAGCCCGTCCGATACATCCATCGCGGCGCTGGCATGATCGCGCACGGCATTTGCGAGCGCGCTGCGCGGCTGCGGCACGCGGTAGCGTTCGACCAGCATCTGCCTTGCCGCGGGATCGTTCGCGAGCGCGGCTGCGACCGGACCGCCCTGCAGAACATCGAGGCCAAGCGAGGCATCGCCGATCGTGCCCGTCACCACCACGCGATCGCCGGGCTTGGCGCCGCTGCGATGAACCATTTTGATGGAGTGCACACGCCCAAACGCAGTGATCGAAATCATCAGCGGGCCCGGCGTCGATACCGTGTCGCCCCCGAGCAGCGGGCAATCAAACCGGACGGCATCCTCGCCCAGTGCCTCCGCGAAGGGCTTGAGCCACGCCTCGTCCGCGCTGCGCAACGCCAGCGTCAGCACGAAGCCGGCAGGCGTCGCGCCTTTGCCCGCGAGATCGGAAAGGTTCACCCGCAGCGCCTTGCGCGCCACGGTGTCGGGCGGGTCATCGCGCAAAAAATGCACGCCTTCCAGAATGGCGTCCGTCGTCACCACAATGTCGTCGCCGGATGCCTTCAAGATCGCGGCGTCGTCGTCGAGATTTAAGGCACCGGGATCGCTCGCGATCGGCTTGAAGTAGCGTGCGATCAGGGAGTCTTCGCCGGATTGATCTTGCTGACGGTCTGCCATGATGCGCGATGAACCCTCACCCGTCATCGCCCGGCTCGACCGGGCGATCCAGTAAGCCGCGGTGCCGCTGATCAAACGCCATCCGCCGCAGCTTACTGGATCACCCCGCTTTCGCGGGTGATGACAGCAGAATGTGTTACTAGCCTCGAACAAACTCGTCGGCGCGGAACTGGCGGGCGATCTGGTCCAGCACCGCGTTCACCATGCCGGTCTCGTCCTTTTCGACAAAAGCATGCGCGACATCGACATATTCCGACACCACGACGCGACCCGGCACATCCTTCCGATGTTCCAATTCATACGAGCCCGCACGAAGTACCGCGCGCAAAATGGCGTCGATCCGCTTCAGCGGCCAGCCTTTTGACAGCGCGTCGTCGATCAGGGGATCGAGTTTTGCCTGGTCGCGCACCACGCCGGATACGACGTCACGGAAGAATGCAGCTTCGGCCGGCAGATATTTGTCACCTTCGACCTCGTTGCCGAGCCAATGGCTCTCGAACTCGGCGAAGATGTCGTTCAGTCCTGCGCCGGCGATATCCATCTGATACAGCGCCTGCACCGCCGCAAGCCGCGCCGCACCGCGCCGATTGGCTTTCTTGTCCGCGCCCTTTTTGTCTGGTGCTTTGGCTGATTTCTTGCTGTCTGCCATGATCAGGCCCTTGTCAGCCGCCGCTTGATCCGCAGCATCGCCAGTGCCGCACGCGCGGCGTCGCCGCCTTTGTTCAGTTCGGTTGCACGCGCCCGCGCCCAGGCCTGCGCCTCGGTATTGACGGTGATGATGCCATTGCCGAGTGGAAGTTTTCGCGCGATCGCGAGATCCATCAGCCCGCGCGAGGATTCCATCGAGACGATCTCGAAATGGATGGTGTCGCCCCGTACCACGCAGCCAAGCGCAATAGCGGCGTCATAGGGCTTTCCATTTTTCTCGGCGGCGTCCAGCGCAATGGCGATTGCGGCAGGAATTTCCAACGCGCCGGGAACCGTGATGACGTCATGGGTGACGCCGGCCGGCTTCAGCTCGGCGACCGCGCCTTCCATCAGCGCATCTTGGATATCGTCATAGAACCGCGCCTCGACGATCAGGGCGCGCGCGCCGGAGATGTCGGTCTGGTCCTTCAGTGCTGCGCGCCGCGCGTCTGCCATAACGTCTTTCCGTCTCGATCAGTGCCCTCATCCTGAGGAGCGGCCCCTTGGCCGCGTCTCGAAGGATGAGGATATCTCTGGGCCTCATGGTTCGAGACAGCGCAAGAGCGCCTTCTCACCATGAGGGTCCGGCGCGTTTTAAGCGCAGCGGTCCTTAAAGCCAAGGCCTGCAGCCTACTTCATTTCCGATAGCCGCGCGGCATAGCGGGCCATCAAGTCAACCTCGATATTGACCTCGCTACCGGCGCGCCAACCGTTGAGCGTGGTGACATTGAGCGTATGCGGAATGATCAGCACGGAGAATGCGACGTCGTTGACCGTATTCACAGTCAGCGACACGCCGTCCAGCGTCACCGATCCCTTGGCGGCGATAAAGCGCGCCAGTTCCCGCGTGGTCCGCAATTCGAACCGCGCCATGTCGGGCAGATCGTCACGTTTGCCGATGATGGCGATGCCGTCCGCGTGTCCCGCCACGATATGGCCGCCGAGTTCGTCGCCGATCTTGAGCGCGCGTTCGAGGTTGAGCCTGGTTCCAACGCCCCAGTGCTTTGCGGTGGTCATACGAAGCGTTTCGGCGGCGGCATCGACATCGAACCAGGTCTTGTCAGCTCCGACGCCGGAGGCGACGACCGTGAGGCACACGCCGTTGCAGGCGATCGAGGCGCCGTCGGCAATCGTCGCGCGATCGTAGCGGCAGGCGATGCGCATTCGGTGCAACTGCCCCTGTGCCGTCGGCGTCAGGCTGGTGATTTCGCCGACGTCGGTGATTATTCCGGTAAACATTACGCGCGCTCGTAAATCGTGAGAGTATCGTTTTGCAGCGTGTCGCTAGCACGAAGGCGAAAGCCCGGCGACCGCGTGACTGCGGCCAGCGGCAATGCGTCCAGCGCGGGAATGCCATCGGCGCCGACTACATCCGGTCCGCGCAGCAGCCAGACTTCATCGACCAATCCCGCCGCGACAAATGACGATGCCACGCGCGCCCCGCCTTCGACCATCAGCTTCGTGATGCCTTTCTCGCAAAGCGCGTGCAGCACGGCTAATGGATCCAGCCCCGGCGGGGAGGTTGTGGCGGCCACACGCAACACCTGTGCGCCGGCCGCTCCAAGCTTCACCGCGGCGGGAGCCTCGGAAAGATTTGACGTCATCACCCATAGCGGTGTTTCGCGCGCGGAATGCACCAGGCGGCTTGTGCCCGGCATGCGCAAGGCGCGATCCAGCACCACCCGCACTGGCGAACGCGATTCCATGCCCGGCAAACGGCAGGTCAACAGCGGATCGTCCGCCAGCACGGTGCCGATCCCGACCAGGATGGCATCGCTTTGCGCGCGAAGCAGATGCCCCCGGCTCTTCGCCGCTTCACCCGTGATGGCGATCGGCCTGTGACCGGCCGCGCCAATCTTGTCGTCGGAGGACACCGCGAGTTTTAAGATCACGTGCGGGCGCCTGTCGCGAACACGGCGGAAATGTCCGGCATGCTCGTGCGCCGCTTCCGCCGCGCACAGTCCGACATCGACGGCAATCCCCGCAGCGCGCAGTTTTGCATGGCCCTGCCCCGCGACCTCCGGATTGGGGTCCTCGACCGCCGACACCACGCGTGCGATGCCGGCGGCAATGACGGCGTCGGCACAGGGCGGCGAGCGGCCGAAATGCGAGCATGGCTCGAGCGTCACGTAGAGCGTGGCGTCTCGGGCGGCTTCGCCGGCGCGCCTCAAGGCTTCAGGCTCGGCATGCGGCCGGCCACCGGGCTGCGTCCAGCCGCGGCCGACAATCAGCCCGTCCTTGACCACGACCGCGCCGACGGCCGGGTTGGGCCAAGTGCGGCCCTGCCCGCGCCGCCCAAGCGCCAGTGCGAGCTGCATGAAGCGCCGGTCGGCGGCTTTCGATTCCCTGGATTTCCGGGCAAGCTGGTCTTCCAGAATACGGAAGATCATTTGCGTAACGTCGCGACCCGCGGATCCTCTTCGCCGGAGAGTTCGCCAAGCACGGTCTCAAAATCCTTGGCTTCGCGGAAATTACGATAAACCGAGGCGAAACGCACGTAGGCGACGTCATCGAGCTGGCGCAGATGCTCCATCACGATCTCGCCGATTGCCTCCGACGAAATCTCCGCCTCGCCGCCGCTCTCGAGCTCGCGCACGATGGTGGAGACCATCTTTTCAAGCCGCTCGGAATCCACCGGACGCTTGCGCAAGCTGATCTGCAGCGAGCGCACCAGCTTGTCGCGGTCGAACGGCACCCGGCGGCCGTTGCGTTTGATGACGGTCAATTCGCGCAACTGCACCCGCTCGAAGGTAGTGAAGCGGAAATTGCAGGTGATGCAGACCCGCCGCCGCCGGATCACAGCCGAGTCCTCGGTTGGACGCGAGTCCTTCACCTGCGTATCGAGACTGTTGCAGCTGGGACAACGCATCCGAGGAGACCTTTACTGATAGATCGGGAAGCGGTCGGTCAGTGCCTTGACGCGTTCCTTGATCGCGGCTTCCGCCAGCGGCGCCTTGCCGTCCGGCGCCTGCGCAAGGGCATTCAAGACTTCGGCGATCATGGCGCCGACCTGCTGGAATTCGGCAACCCCGAAGCCGCGGGTCGTCGCCGCCGGCGTACCCAGACGGAGGCCGGAAGTGACGAACGGCTTTTCCGGGTCGAACGGGATTCCGTTCTTGTTGCAGGTGATCGCGGCGCGCACCAGCGCCTTCTCCGACGTGTTGCCCTTCAACCCCTTGGGCCGCAGGTCGACCAGCATCAAATGGTTGTCGGTGCCACCGGAGACAATGTCGAAGCCGTGCGCGCGCATCGATTCCGCCAAGGCCCTGGCGTTCTCGACCACGTTTTTGGCATAGACCTTGAACTCCGGCCGCAACGCTTCTGCAAACGCCACCGCCTTGGCCGCAATCACATGCATCAGCGGGCCGCCCTGCCAGCCCGGGAAGATCGCCGAGTTCAATTTCTTGGCGAGCGCCTCGTCATTGGAGAGGATCAAGCCGCCGCGCGGCCCGCGCAACGATTTATGCGTGGTCGTCGTGGTGACATGGGCGTGCGGCACCGGCGAGGCGTGGACGCCGCCGGCGACGAGCCCGGCGAAATGCGCCATGTCGACCAGCAAATAGGCGCCGATGCTATCCGCGATTTCACGGAACCGCTTGAAATCCCAGGAACGCGAATAGGCGGAGCCACCGGCGATGATCAGCTTCGGCCTCACCTGTTCGGCCTGCCTGGCCACCGCGTCCATGTCGATGATCTGGTCCTCGCGCCGCACCGTGTAGTGCGAGGCCTTAAACCACTTGCCGGACATGTTGACAGGCGAGCCGTGGGTAAGATGGCCGCCGGCGGCGAGATCCAGGCCCATAAAGGTATCGCCGGGCTGCAGCAGCGCCAGAAATACCGCCTGGTTCATCTGGCTGCCTGAATGGGGTTGCACATTAGCAAAGCCAGCGCCGAACAGCTTCTTGGCGCGCTCGATCGCCAGCGTCTCCGCCACGTCGACCCATTCGCAGCCCCCGTAATAGCGATTGCCCGGATATCCTTCGGCGTATTTGTTGGTCATCACCGAGCCCTGCGCTTCCAGCACCGCACGGCTCACGATGTTTTCGGACGCGATCAGCTCGATCTCATGGCGCTGCCGGCCGAGTTCGCCCTTGATCGCAGCTGCGATTTCGGGATCGGCCTCGGCGAGCGTCGCCGTAAAGAACGAATCGGGTGCGGAGGCGGTGTTTACGCTGGAGGTGGGAGAGTTCATCGGCGAAATATCTCCACCGCCGCAAGCCAGTAGGCGGAGTGCGGACGGTCACGTGTGGCGGTCGAAGCTGGTCCGCAGCGATTACCACATCGCCCGGGAATGGCCAAGCGCTTGCGGTACCTTCTTGACGTTTATCCCAGATATGGTGGGGGATCGTGGGGACAAGGCTTCCGACGATCCGGCGCTTGAGGCGGGGCCACAACCACAGCTCTAAGTCGTCATTTCGCAAACCGGTACGCGCCGCCCTTCTCGACCGAGCGCAGAAGCGCCGGCCGCGCATGCATGCGCGTCAGCCAGGCCTGCAGGTTCGGATAGGGCC
>JBJMTR010000439.1:0-5194 GCA_045811565.1 Bradyrhizobium sp. | reverse complement strand
TCTCGATGCGGATGCGGCCAACGAGATATTCAATGTCTCGCCTGGCATTTTGGCCTGGGGCGCGATCGCGCATGAAGTGCGGGCCGTTCCCGGCGGTTACATGGCCAATGCGCGATGGGACTTTGCCTCAGGCTCCCGGCAGGCGAGCTGGTTAGGCGCGCATGTTCGCGTGGTCGAAGCCGACGGCACTCCAAGGCGCAAGCCGGACGGCTCCCCGGAAATCCGCACCATCCTGTTTCCGGCGGCCAGCGCCACCATGTACGACGTCTGGGACGTGATCGGGCTGAAGGGCACCGGCACCGACTCTTACTCGGTCGATAATCTCTTCATTCCGGAGAACTTCGCCGCACTGCGCGACGATCCGGCGGCGCTGCGCGAAAACGGGCCGCTATACCGGCTTTCGACCAACATGGTGTTCGGGATGGGCTTTGCCGCGACCGCGCTTGGCGTGGCGCGCGCCACGCTCGATGCGGCCATTGAACTCGCGCGCGGCAAGACGCCGCAAGGCCTCAAGACCATGCGCGAGAACAATTCCGTGCAAGGCCTGATAGGGCGCACCGAGGCGTCCCTGCGCGCCGCGCGCGCTTACCTTTATGCGACGGCGGCCGAAGTCTGGCGCGACCTCGTGCGCGGCGATGCCCTCACCGAAGAACACCGCGTGGCGCTCCGCATCGCCTCTACCTGGACCATTCATCAATCGGCTTCCGTGGTCGATACCGCCTATCATATGTCGGGTGCCACCGCCGTGTTCGCCGCCAACAAGTTCGAGCGCCGGTTTCGCGACATGCACGCGATCGCCCAGCAGATTCAAGCCCGCGACACCCATTACGAGGATGCCGGCAAGGCGATTCTCGCAGCCAACCTCAACACGCCGCCGACGACGCGGTGAGGCATCGCTACGCGAATAGAGCGTGATGACTTTCTTCGAATCGTCATCCCGCTCTATCCTTTTGTTTGAGCATGATCTTTTCGGAAAACCGGTGCCCACTTTTCCGGATCATGCTCGAAGGACGTACGCGGGCAAAGCATGGCAGGCCTGCCCGCTTCGTTCGTTCCCACGGGTAAAAATTGGCTGGGTTGTTAAGCATTTTCTGAAAATCTTCCGGACCTTCGCCTCCCTGGAGTTTCCGGTTTCCTCATGTTCAAGATTCGCTCGATCGCAGCCCGCCTGATCCTCGCCATTTCCCTGACGGTGGCGGTCGCCTGCGCCATCCTCGGCGGCTTCTCGATCACCCAACAGCGCGCCTTGACGCGGCTCGCGCTCGATCAACAGCTCAAGCTGCAATATGACAGCGTTATCGCCGCGATCGATTACGAGGGCCGCACCGCGCTTGCTGTCAGCGCCGTGGTGGCTGCCCTGCCTCCGGTGAGTGAAGCCATCGCCAATGGCAATCGCGACGCTTTGGCAGCCCTGCTGGGCGACGCCCTGGAGTCGATCAAGACGCAAGGAATTCCGCTGATCTCGTTCTGGCAGGCTCCGGCCGTCGCCTTCTACCGCGTCCATGCGCCGAAAGTGTTCGGCGACGACGCCTCCGCGCGCCGCTCCACCGTGGTGGAAGCGAACAAGACCGGCAAGCAGATTGTCGGCGTCGAACCTGGGCGCGAGCAGCTTTCGATTTTCGGCATGACGCCGATCATGCGCGACGGCAAGAGTCTTGCCAACGTCGATGTCGGCGCCGCCTTCGGCAAGGAATTCGTCGAGCGCGCCAAGAAACGCTTCGGCGTCGACCTGGCCGTGCATTCGTTCGATGGCAAGGCTTTCAAAAAGCTTTCCTCGACCTTTGGCGACGGCGTGGTCGCGACGGCGGACGAACTCAAGGGCGTAATCGATGGCCCGCCCTTGCGCCGCGATGCGATCGTTGGCGATCATCCCGCCGCCCTTTATCTCGGCCAGATCAAGAATTACGCCGGACAGCCGGTCGGGGTGCTAGAAGTCATCAAGGACACCACCGAATACGAGGCGGCGGCGGCAAGCTCGCAACGCAATCTCATTGTCGGCATCGCTGCGATTCTAGCCGGTGCCACGGTGCTGGCGTTCCTGCTCGGGCGCGGGCTGTCGCGCCCGTTAGCGGAGATCACCGCGGTCATGAACCGCCTGTCGAGCGGCGACACCGAAGTCGCCATTCCCGGCAGCAAGCGGCGCGACGAACTCGGCACCATGGCGGTCGCCGTCGATGTGTTCCGCCGCAGCATGATCGAGGCGGGCGGCTTGCGCGAGGCGCAGGAAGCCGACAAGGCGCGAACCGAGCTGGAGAAAGAAGACTTGCAGCGCCAGATGGCCGACCGCTTCGAGGCCGACGTGAAGGGTATGGTCGGCGCAGTCGCCAAGGCGACGGAGGACATGCAGCGCGTGGCCGGTGAGATCACCACCAGCGTGCGCGGGACGTCGGAGCGCGCCGCCGCGGCGGCTGCAGCTTCCGAGGAGGCCTCGACCAGCGTCGGCACGGTCGCGGCCGCAACCGAGGAGCTGGCCTCCTCCGTCACCGAGATTGGCCGTCAGGTCGCCCATTCCAGCCGGGTTGCCGATCACGCCGTGGTCAAGGCCAGCGAAACCACCGAAATGGTCGGAAGCCTTGCAGCTGCCGCCGACAAGATCGGCGACGTGCTGCGCCTGATCAGCGCGATCGCGAGCCAGACCAATCTGCTGGCGCTCAACGCGACGATCGAGGCGGCTCGCGCCGGTGAAGCCGGAAGGGGCTTTGCCGTGGTCGCATCCGAGGTCAAGGAACTCGCCAGCCAGACCGCGAAGGCGACGGACGAGATCGCCGGACAAGTCACCGCGATCCAGGCCGCCACCGGCAATTGCGTCACCGCGATCGGCGGCATCAGCGACACGATCCGGGAGATCAGCGGCATCGCCACCACCATCGCCGCCGCCGTCGAAGAGCAGGACTCGGCGACGCGCGAGATTGCGCGAAGCGTGCAGCAGGCTTCAGCCGGCACCAGCGAGGTCTCTGCCAACGTCGCCGGCGCAAGCCAGGCCGCCGACCAGTCGCGCACGCTGGCTGGCAACGTTCTGGTCGCCTCCGGCGAACTTGGGCAGCATGCCTTGGCGCTGAGGAAGAGCGTAGACACCTTCCTGGCCGGCCTGCGCGGCGCTGCATAGCCGGCCAGGCTTCCGCCGGGGAAGCCAGCTGGCCTAGTCTGACCCGCGCACTGCAACGGGAAAACCGGGATGAGCAAGCAGCCGAAGCGAAGCCCAGACAACGCGGTGGAGGCGTGTTCAGCGCCTACCCCAGGCCTGTTCAGGCGAAACTACTGGCGCTGCGCCGGTTGATCTTCAACACCGCCAAGGCCACACCCGGCGTCGGCCGGCTGCACGAGACCTTGAAGTGGGGACAGCCGAGCTATCTCACTTCCGAGACTAAAAGCGGCAGCACCATCCGCATCGACCAGGCGAAGCCGGCCGATCAATACGCGGTCTATTTCCATTGCCAGACCAACCTGGTCGAGACATTTCGCGAGCTCTATCCGGAGCTGAATTTCGGCGGCAACCGCGGCATCCTGCTCGACGTCAAGGATAAGCTGCCCGAAGCCGCGCTGCACCACTGCGTGGCGTTGGCGCTAACATATCATTTGAGCAAGCGGAAAACCGTGCAGGCGAAGTAGCCGGCATGTCTTTCAGTGAACCCTCCGTCATCGCGAGCACCGTTCAGTACGGCGCGACAAAACGACCCGGCGGGCAAATCAGCAAAAGCCTGTCCAGCCTTCCTCGCAAAAATTTTCCGCTTCCCTACCCAGGTAGACTCGCTCTATCCGCGAATTCGTCTCAACCCGGCAAGAGGGGCGGATCGCGAGTCGTCACGAAACGCGGGATGGGATGTGGTGGACGCGACAGCGTCGGCGCGCAACGTGATCGCAGGGCGGGTCTCCCGTGAGCGATGATCAGCGCGCAAGATGAACGGCGCTGATGCGTACGGCAAAACCCTGTGGTCCCGACACCCGTTGCTGGTGTCAAGCTGTCGGTGGCGAAATCGATTCCTACCGGATCGGAATAGCCATTAAGCCGGCAGCGACGGTGACAAGACGAATTCGTCGCCGAGGAGAGCAGGGCATAAGCCGTAAAGCCATTGCGCAGGGAATGCCGGATTGCTCCGTCTGTACCTGTATGCTCGTGTGCGTTTTCTTTGTGCATCTTGCACACGAGACCGCGGGTGCAGCGCGCACCCGGCATTCCCTGCTCCCTCTTTTCTCGAGGGACAACGTTCATGCAAACCTCGGGCATTTCATGCCGCGAGAAGGCGAAGCCATGTTTGTGGCAACGCAAGGGGCACCCGATCGCTGTCGTCGCCGGGCTCGCCGAAGCTTTCGCGAAGGCGGCAAGCCGGCGTCGACGAGCTGAGAATCGCGGTATGGAAATTGACCTACGAATGGTAGCGCGCAAATTCAACCCATCGTGCCGGACAAGAGAGCATAGCGAGCGCCGATCCGGGACCCATAATCACGAATGTCCATTGTGGCGCACGCTGGTGCCGCAATTCCGCTCACCTCAAAAATCGGTGATTGGGCCCTGCCGGACGCACCGAGCATCGCCGAGACGCCGCCCGGTTTTGAAAGGCGGCGAAGATAGAGCTGCCGGGGCCAACGTGTCGGTAGATATTACGCCGCAATATGCCTGTGGGGATCAACGATTGCGATTGGCCCGACCTGCCCAGCCCGCCGATTCCGTGTTACGCTGACCTCATCCGAGTGACCCCATGAGCCCGCGTCCTCTCCCGATCCTCGTTTGCCTCGCGGCCGTTCTGTTCAACGCCAACGCAGCGTCGGCGCAGGACAAGGGCACGCTCGACCCGAGTCCGCCGCCGCCGCTGGCCAACCCCAACGATCCCAAGCTCGGCGCCAAGGAATTGTTCGGCCGCAAGGTGCTGCCGGCGGCGATGCCGACGCGGGTTGTCGGCTTCTACGCCAAGGGCTGCATTGCCGGCGCCGAGGCGCTGCCGATCAATGGCGGCACCTGGCAGGTGATGCGGCTGTCGCGCAATCGCTACTGGGCGCATCCCGACATGGTCGCGCTGATAAAGCGGCTGGCCGCCAAAGCCCACAAGGATGCGGGCTGGCCGGGCATCCTGGTCGGCGACATGTCGCAGCCGCGCGGCGGGCCGATGTTCACCGGGCACGCCAGCCATCAGGTTGGATTGGATGCCGACATCTGGCTGACGCCGATGCCGAACCGGCAATTGTCGCGCAACGAGCG